>CBIHQO010000289.1:0-7702 GCA_966211735.1 uncultured Schlesneria sp. | reverse complement strand
CAGCAGTGTTCGACGGACCAGCCCAAAATGACTCGGATAGGCTTCCAATAGGCAGATAACTCAGCATGGAAACATCGTTTCCATTGTCGAAAACTTTATAGCAATACAGAGGCCTAAAACTGATTTCACTCAAACGACGATTGCAGAATACATTCGCAGAATCGATTCAGGCCACAGCCGTTACGCAATCTCGCGAGTTCACCGCGACGATTGGCATATCGATTGCGTACTCGCGTGCTGCACGATGGTGAATGGCAGAACGTCCTGAGGACCATTGGAAAAGGCGAGGGACATAATTTGCGACAGCGACAAATATTATTAGCAGTCCGGCGTTCGAAGACCCGTGCGGAGTATGGACTCGATCTCGGTCGGAATGGTTTCAACGTGAAGACCGCAGACACTGGCTTGGAATGTCTCGACGTGCTCAGATTCTTCCACCCCGATGCGATCGTGATCGAGCCCGAACTGCTCTGGGGCGGCGGCGATGGCGTCTTAGCGGTCATGACTGGTGTGCCTGAACTATGCGATACACCTGTCTTAGTATTAACGACAGATCGCAATCGGGCGGCGATCTACAGTATTTCGCAGTTTGCGATCAGTGACTACTGGGTTCATCCGGTCCCGGGATCTATATTAACGGCACGATTATCGAGACTAACACGCTACGGGCGCTGCGACGACGCGAGTTTCGATACTGATATTTCAGATTCCTTGCGGAGGGCCGACTCCAGCAAGCACGCAGGTCAATACGCAGCGAATATTTATTGACGGAATCTACACTTGGGGCCATCGAATGAGTTTCCTGCAGCGCATGAAGCGCCAGTCTCCCAATGACGCAATTTCTTAGACGATGATGCGGTCATCGGTCAAGTTGCCTGTTGGCGACAGTTTATCAATCATCTCAGATTCCAAGGATTGGAATACTCGGAATGCCTCTTCATGGTCCGCGTCAAACTGACTGCAGTTTTACTTGGAGAATATGGGCACCTCGATGCAAACAGGTGCAGTTGGTCTTATTCAGGGACGGCCGGACGCAAATCGTCGATATGAGTCGATTGTGGGACGGTTGGTTCGCTGCCAGTCACCCGCACTGCGAAGAACATTTGCGGTACGGATTTCGGCTCAATGGCGAACGCGTTCGTCCTGATCCTGCATCGCGCTGGCAACCTGAAGGGGTACACTATCCATCTGGGCTGTATTTTCCCGAGAAGTTTGACTGGACGGACATTGGATGGCGCGGAATCCGGCGCGCGGATTTGGTATTTTATGAACTGCACGTTGGTACGTTTACTACCGCAGGGACTTTCGATGGCGTCATTTCCAGGTTGCCGCATCTGCTGGAATTGGGGATCAACGCTGTCGTGCTGATGCCAGTGGCCCAGTTTCCCGGTACGCGCGACTGGGGCTACAACGGCGTCCATCCGTTCGCGGTACAGAACAGCTATGGAGGGCCAGCGGGATTGCAGCGACTGGTCGATGCCTGTCACCGGCTAGGACTGGCGATCTTTCTGGATGTGGTCTACAACCATCTGGGGCCCGAGGGAAATTTTCTCTCCGAGTTCGGTCCGTACGAACATCCCACTCCGTGGGGAGTGGCATTGAATTTCGACGATCAGAAGTGTGCCCCCGTTCGTCACTTCGTACTCGAAAACGTCCACTATTGGCTGCACGATTTTCACATCGATGGCTTGCGTCTCGATACGGCCCACTCCATCGTTGACCGAAGCGAGTCGCATATTTTAGAAGAACTGAAGCAGATCGCCAGCGACGTCGGGATCGCGCAGAGTCGGATCACACATATAGTTGCAGAATGGGATATGAATGAGGTTACGTTCGGCGAACCGCGAGACCACCACGGTGGCGAATTGACGGCGCAGTGGAGCGACGATTTCCACCACAGCGTACACTCATTACTCACTCACAAGTGCGTCGGTTGCTACTCGGAATTTGGCGATCCGGATCAGTTAGTGAAGGTTTTGAACGATAACTTGGTGCATGGCAACTCAGATCGTCCGCAAGACGATCGCGACCGCGCGACGACGCGCACGTTTCCGGGTAGCCTTTTTGTGGCATCGATTCAAAACCATGACCATGTCGGCGATCGAGCGAAGGGCGATCGTTTTGGAACTCTGTTGATGCCAGAACAACAACGCCTCGCTGCCGGTGTGCTGATTCTGTCGCCGTTTCTACCGTTGCTGTTCATGGGAGAAGAATACGGCGAGCGGAGTCCATTTCCGTATTTTTGCTCATTCAATGAAAAATCAATGGTCGATGTCGTCCGTCGCCGTCATCGTTGCGAGTTCGCCGATTTCGACTGGCCCGAGGCTCGACCGGATCCATTATCACCTGTGACTTTCCATTCGGCGCGACTCCATTGGCAGTGGGATGTCGGTTCGTGGCAGGGCGGGCTGCGCCAGTGGTATCGCATACTGCTGCGCGCGCGCCGCGGGCTGAGACCGTTGGGGGATTCAATACATCGCGTCGCGCTCTGGCACGATCGCAAGGCGGTAAATGGTGGCTCGGTAGTCGAGGATATTGAATCGGACAAGAGGAACGCTGCGACTGCATGCTCGCTGGATCAGCGTCAAGGGATTCTGGAATTGATCCGCGGTAGTGACGACTCCAGAATCGTCGTCTATTTCAATTTCAGTAATAATATACAGACACTGTCGGGAACATTAGTCGAGCGGATCGATCTGACAGAGTGGCGGCCAATCTTGAGCTCTGAATGGCCGGGATTCGGGGGCAGGCACGCCGACGTTACATGTCCCCGACGCAAGGGAGATAGTTGGCACCTGTTGCCATTTGAAGTTCTTGTTTTGTCATCGACCTGCAACGAGGAGTTGTGGCGTCTGGACAGCCCCTGCCCTTCGGTTGGCGATTAATCGGTCCGCAAGTTCGAACTGACGGAGTTACGCATGCCGAAAATTCTCATGCTAACGGATCGCCCGCAAGAAGATGAACTCCTGGCGTCATTTGCTGCCGAGGTGGCACATCGGCTGAATATCGGCGGGTTGGCGACCATAGTCACGCTCAGCAGAGACATGCCAGCGGGTCTGTTCCCAGGTTCACCGGAAGCCGGACGGCTGCCACTGTCCTCGCCATTCAGTGTCACGGCGGGTTGGACCGACGCCGTTGCGGCCCGGCGTCTGTTCGCAAGCTGCCACAAGTCCGCAGCCTACTACGGCTTGAAAAGCGAGACCGGTTGGGCGGGCGAGACACTTCCATTCACAGCCGTCACACTTGGCAACGTCGCCAATCTGGTTGTGGTCAGTCGTGGTACGCTCCTGTCGGAGCCAACGAATAAGTTGCCGTTGCAGACCATGATGTCTGGCGTCGCTGCGCCGCTACTGATCTGCCCCGCAGCTCCAAAGCGTTGGCGGAGGATCTTCGTGGCGACTGGAAAAAATGCTCAACGAGACCTGATGATCGCCTGGGGACAGCATTGGTCCCGACGATTCGATATCCCATTCACAGTGATCGAGTTGAGTTCGGCACCTATGCGGACAGTTTGGTCGCCAGTATCAAACTGGAAACCATGGATTTCGCGTAATCAACGTCACAGGAAGATCAGCGAAAGAATGCTCGAATACGGACTGGATTCGAGTGACGTTCTGCTGGTAGGTCGACAACTTTCCAAGTGGCGTTTCTCGAAGAGTGAGCTCGAAATCTCGGTGGACGAGGTCATCGCGTCGACAACCTGCGCGGTGGGAGTTGTTCCCACGCTGCTAAGCAGCGATACTGAGCAATTAATTTACTCGCGCGATGTGGAATCCGTAGCGTGACGATCAGGAAGAACACCGAAAGTTCGGAACATGTGGAAAAGCATCGTAGCGCCGGCGGTGGTCGTCAGTGTGTTCTGGCTCATCGTTGGTGGTACGACATCCTACTACCTGTTCTGGCAGAGCAAGGCGCTGGACCGGCTACTGGAGGAAAACGTCACCTCAATTCGCGCGGCCAGCGAAATGCAGCAGACCGTCTGGCGAATCCAGTCCAACGCGTTCGACGCCGCCAATGACCGATCGCACATTCCGGATGAGCAGTTGATTGCGCTGGAATCGCAATTCGTCGATTCGTTGGAGGTGGCTGAAGCATCCGCGACGACCACGGCTGAATGGTCGTACGTGCGAACGATTCGCGAGCAATTTAGTGACTACGCCACTCGCCTGCGGAAAACAACACCGGATGTCGCAAGCGACCAGATGACGGTGGGCGATCTGCTTCCTGTCGTTTCCGGGATCACGGCGACTTGTGAGGAGCTTGTGCGATTCAACGAGCAGTTGTTGCGCGACGCCTCACGCCGCCGACAGCATTTCACCGCCTGGATTGTTTACGGGCGGGTTCTCATTCTGATTATTGGCCCGGGGCTTGGACTTCTGATGGGATTTCGGCTGGCCGGGCAATTGAATCGGTCAATGACCAGGATTAGCGTAAGCCTGCAAAGTGTGGCTGGAGACCTTGAACAGGAAATCGGAAGGCTGAAAATCACGCCCCAAGCCACGCTTCCCGCCATTCAAACTCAGTTGGATGTCGTGGCCAATCGGATGCGGGGAGTTGTGAAGGAACTGCACCAGGCTCGCCAGGAAACTATGCGCGCCGAAAGACTGGCAGCTGTGGGCGAACTGGCGGCAGGCGTGGCACATGAATTGCGCAATCCTTTGACATCCGTGAAGCTGTTGATTCAGACAATGGAACATCGTCTACGCCCCTCGGTGCCGATGGGAACATTTGATGTGGTGCTGGAAGAGATCAACCGCATGGAAACCACAATCCAAGGACTACTGGATTTCGCGCGCCCGCCAAAACTCCACCGAGCACTGCATGATCTGCCACAAATCGCACGGCGCGCGGTCAATCTGATCGATGGCAAGGCTCGGCAAAATGGTGTCCGCATTTCGGGTCATTTCCCGGTCGCTCCATTTCGCGTCTACGTGGATGCGGAGCAATTGCATCAGGTCTGCATTAATCTGTTGTTGAATGGCATCGAGTCCATGAGTGCCGGCGGTGACTTGGAAATCCACTTCACCCTGAACGAAGCTGCGACAGCGGCGCGGGTTCGCTTTCAAGACACTGGCCCAGGAATCCCCGAAAACATCCTATCGCGGCTGTTCGAACCATTCGTCACTTCCAAGGCTCACGGCACGGGACTGGGACTGGCAGTCAGCCGCAGAATCATCTTGAACCATTCCGGCAATTTGACCGCTGAAAACTGCCCCGGTGGAGGAGCCGCCTTAGTGATCGAGCTTCCGCTGGATCAAGAACACATTCGACTATTGGAGTCTCATGCGCACCTTGTTTCTGGTTGACGACGAACCGCACATCCATTTCACAGTCAGTCAGGTATTCGCCGATCAGCCGGTGCGGGTTCTTTCTGCGGAAAACGCTGAGATTGCACTGCGGCAGATTGCCGATGAAAGGCCCGATGTAGTCCTTCTGGATATTCGCCTGGGTCAGACTTCCGGGCTGGATTTATTTCATCAGATGCGCGCTATCGACCCGCGATTGCTGGTAATCTTCATCACTGGTCACGGTACAGCGGATACGGCAATCGAGGCGATGAAACTCGGAGCTTTCGAGTATCTCGTCAAGCCTCTGGATTTCACGCGATTACGGGATGTCGTCGCCCAGGCATTTGAGATCAGCCGGCTGATGCGCGTTCCCGCGGTTGTTGAAGATGCCGATGCCGTCGAACCGCCGGAGCAGCTCATTGGGAGTGGACCAGCGATGCAACTGGTCTTCAAGCAAATTGGCCGCGCGGCTCCCCAAGACGTCAACGTGCTCATCCTCGGTGCAAGCGGTACGGGGAAGGAACTCGTGGCGCGCGCACTGTATCAACACAGTCGACGTTCCGACAAATCGTTCTTGGCGATCAATTGTGGGGCCATTGCCGAAAGCCTACTCGAAAGCGAATTGTTCGGGCATGAACGAGGTGCGTTCACTGGAGCGGACCGCCGCCGTGTCGGCAAGTTCGAGCAGTGTCACGGCGGCACGTTGTTTCTCGATGAAGCGGGTGACATGCCCCCCGCCACACAGGTCAAGTTGCTGCGCGTGCTACAGGAAGGGACTTTCGAACGCGTCGGAGGCAATGAAACCGTACGGGTGGATGTTCGCTTGATCGCGGCAACCAACCAGAATCTTGATGCGATGATCGAGCAGGATCGCTTCCGCCGCGATCTGTACTATCGACTCAAGGGAGTCACGATTCACCTGCCACCGCTGCTGGAGCGGAGTGATGATATCGCCGAACTGTCGCATTATTTCCTGTTTCGACTCAACCGCCAACTGGGATCCTGCGTTCAGTCGATTTCGCCGGAAGCCCTGGAACTACTGCAACGCTATCCCTGGCCGGGTAACATCCGCGAACTGCAATCAGCATTGCGCGAATCATTAATTGTCTCCGCTGGTTCGGTGCTGCTCCCGCAATTCCTGCCCCCCGAACTCCATGCTGCTCGCGTTGAAGATGCAGAACCGATTCCTCTTCCAGCGGTACAGGACGACGACTGGTCGCGACTCGGACAATTCGTCGAAACCGCGCTCAACAACGCCGAACCGGACCTCTATCACCGCGCGATCGAGCAATTTGATCGCGAACTCCTGGTACGAGCCCTCTCGAAGGCCGGGGGGCACCAATCCAATGCGGCTTCGTTACTCGGCATCAGCCGACCAACGCTCCGTGCAAAACTGCGAACCTTGGAAATGACCGTCGAGAAGGTTGTCTCAATCGACAGAAAGATTCCTTGAGCATTTCTGGTCGCCTCGCTGTGATTGAATCCAACCTTCGGTATTCAGGATTCCAGATCGATCACCGTCGCGGTCACATTGGCATCGTCAGTTCGGTAGACAATCCGCCATTGGCCCGGACTTGGCGTACTCAGCGTCAGAGTCGGCCGTTCGCGGGAAAGAAGAGGCATTGCCATGGCCTCAAACAAACCATTGCCGTCGGAGGCAATGGCAGCCATCGCCTGCGCATAGTCAGCCTCAGTGACGACGAGAACGCGGAATGGTTCCGTGTTGAACCCGCTGGCAGAGATCACAATTCGATGACTCTCCGAGGTCACCAGAGAAATTGAGGATAACTGTCTCATAGAGGTGCCAGCACAAGTTAATGTCTCGCAGCAGCAAACCGGATGCGGCCGCGTTGTCCAAGGAGGCTTGTCTACGCATTCGCCGTGCCACAAGGACAGTTGTTTGCAAATGGGATCGAATCCTTGGAAGCCAGCTTTCCTCAATGAAAACGCTATTGCCGGCCTGGCAGCTCGACACATTGCTGGCTGTCGGGTCAGTCCAGCAGATTTGAGTAGATTTATGGTCGGAGAATTTGTCTCTTGGCGAGAAGAGTACTCAATCAACCGCTACCGTGATCAGGCATCTGGCATGATCAGAACAACGTTGCAAAGGAGTTTCCCTCGGGGGAAAATCCCTTCCGCGGATTTGAGAGAGTCCGCGGACCAATAATTCCTGAGTCTGAACCAGTTGCTGCGCTTCGAGCCTGCGGCGTTCATATTCCTTCTCAAGCTTTGTTTTCGCGGGAAGCGATCCACTTTCGACAAGTTGGCCCGCCGGGTATCACAGACCCAAGTTCAGTCGGCAACACAAACTGATATTGAACGTGCTCACGAAGTCCCAACGTGGATTGTGGGCTCCGTCGTATCGCTGCCACGCGTGGCAGCGTCCTCTTGTTCCATCGACGACTGCGGAAGTC
>CBIHQO010000288.1:0-7733 GCA_966211735.1 uncultured Schlesneria sp. | reverse complement strand
GGGTGAGACGCATTCGGGGCTGCTGGAAGTATTGTATCTACAATATTGCCGAACGACTGCCCCATCTCGTCCCATACCTGAACATCAAAGCCATGAACATTTGAGATTAACAGGTCTTCACCTCGACGAGTTCCTTGAGTGAAATCATCAGGGCTGTTCACGATGGAATCGATCTGATCCAATCCCAGAACCAGGCTGGGATCGGTTGGGATATTACCGTTGGGCGTCAACGATTGTGGGTACTTAAAATCGAGATCCGACGATTCTTGCATCGTGAATCGTCCCATAAACGTCGCGGTCGTCGCCGGGCCTGCAAACTCTTTCGGTCTTCCAGCTATGACACCTGTTGCACCTGCGGGCGAGAAACCATATCGAAACGGGGGCTTCGAGATTGCCGCGGCAGTTGCCCCACTATTGTCCAGTGAATCCGTTCCTGAGAAATTCGCAAACGGAGTTCCGGAACTGAATCCCATGTAGGCGCTGTAGTCGTAGTCGTTCCAAAAGTCATTCGCTGGGGGGTACGCAAAGCTGCTCGAATTGGGATCGAAAAGCTTATTGCCGTTTTTATCCGCTGGCTGGACGCTGCCCGAGAAAGTCGGCAAAGGCTCACGTACCAGCAACTGGCGGCGATAGAGATTTCCGTTTCGCACAAAGTAGACGACTTCCGCTACTGTCGACAACCCAGTGTTGTTGAACAGCGCTTGTGCGTCGTCAGCATCGGGTTCATTCAGCGTATTGAAGCCTGTCAGGTTGAGAGCCTTCCCATAATAAGGAGACGTATCCTTGTTGCGGGCAGTCATTGTTGACGCGATGGTCAAGTGCAAAACGTCGTCGAGTTTGTTGTTAGGATTATTCTCGGAGATATAGAGGAATCCCTGTCGTTTACCGATGTACGATTCGGGAGCTGACACATCTTCACCGGCAGCGAACGGATAAACCCAGCGGCAAGTCCGTTTATCTAAGTCTGCTTTGATAATTGTCTGTAACGTTCGTGATCGCTGATCATTCTCTGCCAGCCCTCGCTGCTTGGAAATCGATGACCCAGCCATTTGAAAGACTTGGGCGAACAGCGTCATCATGATCAAAACCAAAGCGACGGAGACCAGCATTTCAATGAGCGTAAAGCCCGCTGCTGATCGAAGGCGACTTTGATTGCTGGAACGAATTTGTGGCATGGACTAGTCCTCCCACGTCAGGTGGGTGCGGATCGGATAAACGTCAACAATGCCCTTCATCAGGATTGCCCCGCCATTGGGTGCTCCGCCCGGTGCTGCAGGCTGTGGACCTGACTGCAGAATCTTGTTTTCGACGCGCAGGAAAATCGATTTGGGACTTGGACTTGCACTCGTAAATAGGGCTGCGCCATCTGGCGTAATCAAGGTCGTATTCACACCCGCTTTTGTCATGACAGCAAGGGGGGTGTAACCATTGATAATGTCTCCTTCAACGATATCGATGATTCGATACCAGCGCAGCCCATCGGCATCGGTCACAAAGCCACCCTTCTTCAAGTAAGGCTTATCGCCGATGGAATCATCATATTGCACAACGACCCAGTTTCGTGGTGAATCATCCGATCCGGGCCAGCCGAGTTCACGCAGATTATCTGTTGTTCCATCGCCATCATCGTCTACGCCCTGTACACCAGGTTGACCGTCGAATCCCGGATCCATTGAAGCGGTAAAAGTCGCTGGATAGACCTGTTCGTCTTTCGCAGAGTAACTACGGCGGAAGAAGACGACGACATCCATAAAGGACGTTCCCGAAAAGCCACGACGCACGGAAAGTATCCAGCTATAACGCTGTTCTTTACTTTCTATCCGCCCCTTGACGGGCGAGATGTTCAACGGCCCGCTGAAAGTTGGCCATGTCACGGTAATGTTCGCACCAGTGAGAGGCCCACAGGCTGAAATTGGTCGAACTTCGCTGAACTTTCCCGTCCCGTCAAACAGGACGATTCGCGATTGCGGAAACGTTCCGGTCGAATCGATCGGCAAGGTCTGGGCGACATCGACCTGCATGTCGGTCAGCGTGCATGTCGTGCCCGTAATGCCAGTCACCGCATTGGATTCTGCCTGTGTGATCCAGCTATCTGGCAACGTGGCAACTTCGGCAGCCAGGTACTGGTTGCTTGCTCCCAAGCCGGGAAAGGCGCGAACATTGAATGCCCCAGATGGCAACTGGACGACGCGAGGACCGCCATTCGTATTTCCAAAAAAGTCACCATTCGCGGCAGTTGAACGGTACGAGCTTTCGACATTCCACTTACCCAGCGGGTCGATCACGTAATTCTGCAGACGGAACGTGGTCCACTGAACGACGGCACCATCATTCGTCAGATTCCCGTTGACTTGATCCCAGGCAGGCTCTTGAATGCCCGAAACGCCAGCCGCGGTGCATTGGAAAACCATCGGCGGTGATTTCAAACTCGTCAATTCGGTTGGAGTGACCAGATCACCCACAGCATAGGTTGTACCAGCGACCCACGGAGCTCCAATTGTATAAAGCTGAGGCCGAACACTCAGCAAGGCTTCTACATTGTAACGCAGATTGGTGGCGTTGGTTAGATGTGTGGCCTGCACGGAGCGCAGAACCGCGATCGGAAACAACGTTGCCAGCGAGACAACACCGACGCTCATGACAAGCAGCGAAATCAAGACTTCGCTCAGCGATGTCCCTGCGCGCCGTTCGAGAATGAAGCTGACAGGCTTTAGTGCGCTCGTCTTGTGGGTTACCGATCTGTGGGTCACGTATTTCATTTTCCGGCCACCTCACCGGTTTCGGCGAACTTGAATCGATCGGATGGATGGACCGGGTGCGTGGAAACGGCACCGGTTCTCGTGAACAACGTCAAGACAACCTTGTCTCCCCGTTCGTAGTTCGGAGACATGGGGTCAGTCCAGAATCCATATTCGGGAGCGGAGCTTGTGGGAGGAGTCGTATTGGTCCAGTAGGTCCGATCCAGATCAGCGTCTTTCTGATCTCCAATGTACAAGTGAATTAAACCTGCTTGCGCCGAAGGACCAATTACAACGCCACGCGGAGAAAACATAACATCCATCATGCTGGTATAATCGAAGCCGCTAGGATCACCAGTGGTCGTCGGCTTCTTCCATGCACTGGGCAGTTTATCACCGTGGTTTGCCAGAATTTCGAGATTTCCAGCAGTGGTACAGCGATCGAGATGTATCACACATCCCTTCGGCAACAGCACTGGTTCTTGGTTTGGCATGACTCCAGGAGGCAGTTCGAGACGATAGGTTGTTGGACCAGATCCTGGCTGAAATGCCGGATCTCCGTTGGATTTGCTGGCCGTCTGGGTTGCAGCGATGCTGAGCGGAGTCAGTAGCAACAATCGTGGCGGGTTCGGTCCCCCCGAGCCGTCCGGGCTCGCAATAGCAAGTTGACTTGTGTCAACGGTATACCACTCACCCGTGTTGTTATCGGGAATTTTTATTCTCACCCCGTTCTTTAATAGTCCCTGCTGGTAAAGGTTCAGCCAGCCCGTCGGAAAAACAAGACTGTTGGAAGAGGTGGAAGTATTGTCCGCGCCAGTTACCGCTTTCACGACGCCATCGAACCATTCGACTCGAATCGTTCCCTGAGTCCAGTCATCAGTCGGCGCAATGTAGACCATGCTGGAAACGGTTCGATTATTGGTCGAGTCCAAGAGGAATCGCACACCGCGCGGTGCCTTTGAATAAATGGCGCGATCACGAGCGCCGGCCAAAAACGATTGAACTTGTCGTGCGCCACCACGTACTTTGTCGCCACTGATGGAAGTATTAATGGCGCTGGCCGTCATCACAGCGAGCAACAGAATTAAACTAATGACGATCATCAACTCGACCAGCGTAAAACCGGCAAGAGGACGTGCGGCACTGTCACGCTTCGGTAATCGGAGAGAATATCGCTTCGAAACCATAATCAGTTCCTCGCAAGCTATTAGCGTTTGCGATTGGAGATGTTGTCGATAATCGGATTATTATTGATGTTGCCTGGATTCGTATCGATAACGGCTCCAAGACGACCCTGAGGAATACCCAATGCTGGCGTCGTAATATTGACGGTCGCCTCATTAGAGGGCTCATACATCCCCAGACTTCCATCGGGCCCGGCCGACACAATGAGAAAAGCGTTGTAGGTGCTTGGTGTTCCGTAGAAATTCTGCACCCCGGTCATTGCGGTCGGATTCAAGGTCACAAACCGCAATAATTGACCGGTTGGATCGTCCGGATCTCGCACTAACGGGTCAAACTCACCTGCTGCCGTCGGTACAGCTGGAAGTCCAGACCAGATCAACGTGACAAACGTACGATCCAATTGGACAAGATTTCCGGACGAGTCGATCCCAGGCGGAATGCTTGATGCCGTGTTGCCTGGACGGAACAGATGCGTTGGAGATCGGTAAAAACGTAGTGGTCGACCCCAGCCATCAACAAACTCTAACAGGCCATCACCATCAGTATCGCGGACTTCCGTGGAACTGAATTCACTCTCGTCGACGGGACCGACGCCATACACTTCAGAATTGGTGATAATCCAATACAGCAGCGACGCGCTTTCTGTGGCTAGATTGTGTTTTGCCGCCACCACCGTCACCCCCGTCGGGGGATTGGTCAGTAAATTGCGTTCCAGATAGTTCTGAGGAAAGCGGGACTGCAAAATCGACTTTTTAGTCATCACCTCAATCGCAGCTTCTGGCGGTATGAAGTTGTACGTGTTGTACCAGTCGCGCCTCATTTTATCTTTTGCTTGCTGCAGGTTCGTGCGTTCCAAAGCGCGGTAAAACGCATCAAACCGCTGTTGCATCAGGCCGTGAACTTTCAGAATTGTCGCTTCGGTCTGGTGTTGCCGTGCGGTACCAATCGCACCGCGCAACACACCAACAGAGAGCGTCATGAGCAACAGGATGATGCCAACGACCACGAGGATCTCGATCAGCGTGAAGCCGCGACGCTGTTGCTTGATGTGATAACGAACCATGATTGTTTACTCGCAGCAATCCAAAGCGAAAGATGCCATCGCACCGTTCGAGTCTCGGCTTACGTTACTTGCCGCCTAATGTGCCTTGTCCGAAGTTGGTGATATTGTCGGCTTCCATATCTCGTGTGCCGGTCAGGTCGCTACTCGCCGTATCGACGCTGTATGAACCAAACGTTCCATACTTGTGGTCGAACCCGGGCGAGATAATTTGAAACGATTTGCTATTCCAGGGAGTCGCTCCGGCACCACTTCCCTGCAGATAAGGCTGCGTCGGAAAGTACTGCGGCGCACTCGATGTCAGCGCGAACTCGAACAACGGCGATGCTGAGTTGTAACGGTATCCGGCTCCCCCATAGCTGCTAAAGTAAAGGTATGGAGAGTTTTGCGAAGGAAGCATGTCGCAGAACTCGGGGAAGCCATCGCCATCGCCATCAACAAATCGCGAGGGATCGAATTCGTAAATCGCCGTTTCGCGACCACCACCCGATGCGAACGGATTGAACGGATTCTTGGAAAATCCAGTGCAAGCAGAGCGAAGAATGCTACCACCAGGAGACTTTACGTTAGGCCCTAGCTTTCCATCACCGTCGATATCTTCGCCACTATCTAGAACACCATTGTTGTTGATATCTTCAGGTCGCTTCAGGATTCCGCCCAGAAAAAACACCAGACACTCGCCCTGCGATAGCAGGAATGCTTTATTCGACGCGCCGTCACCATCGAAATCACGCTGCATTGTGAAATCGAATTGAGGCCAGATCTGGCGAATCTTAGCTCGACTATCCACTGAATAGGCGGACGGAGAGCTGGTATTCCAGCCGTTTCCAAGTTGAGCATCGTTGGCAGCAGGATTTTCCCAGATCGCGAGACTGCTGGGGGGATCCATTCCGTACTGTGACTTAAAGGTCGCCACCGCAGATTCCAGTGCCTTAATTTCCACCTTCACCTGGGTGACTTTGGCGCGGGTGCGTACGCTATTGATTGCTGGCAGCAGGAATGCAGCCAAGATGCTGATAATGACAATCACAACCAGGACTTCGATCAGTGTGAAACCAGCGCGCGGTCTGTTGGCCGGGCGGCGAGGGGAGGGTGCGAGCATAGTTTCCCTTTCATTTTTCTGACTGAACCCAAGGTCGCCCGGGTTAGATGTGAGCTTTTGATATGAGTTTTGCGAGCTGTTGTGTGAATCGGCGAGGCAGAGGGCGCGGGCCCTCTGCTCGTCGAGGTAATATTGTTAGGACAAGTCGTTCAGCAGCTTGATCAGCGGCATGAACAGGGCGATCACGATGAAACCGACGATCAGACCGAGGACGACCACCATGAGTGGTTCGAGCAGGTTGACGAGGCCTTCAACGAGGACGGAGACTTCTTCGTCGAAGACGTCGGAGACTTTATAAAGCATGTTGTCGAGGGCGCCGGTTTCTTCACCGACGTCGACCATATTGACCACGATTTCGTCGACCGTGCGGGTTTCTCGCAATGGGATCGCCATCGATTCCCCTTCGCGAATCGCCGCGATGATGTGTTCGTACGCTTTGTAGAACACGGCGTTACCGGCGGTGTCTCGCGTGATCGCCAGGGCCTCCAAGATGGGGACCCCCGAGGCGATGAGCGTGCCGAGCGTTCGACAGGTTCTGGCAATGATCGACTTACGGAAGATCATCCCGAGCAGCGGTATTCGTAACGAGAGCCAGTCGACCACGAAGGCTCCGGTCTTGTTCTTTTTGATGATCTTGAGCATCAGCCAGAAAGCAAACGGGATGGCGGGGCCGAGGTACCAGTAGTTCACGACGGCATCGCTGAAGCCGATCAGCATCTTGGTCATTGGAGGGAGTTCAGTACCGAAGTCGTCGAAGATCTTCTTAAACTTCGGAATGATCCAGTACATGATGAAACCGACGATCAACGTGGCGACGGTGATAACCGCGCACGGATAGATCATCGCGCCCTTCACCTTACGCTTCAGGCTTTCGGCTCGTTCTTTGAATTCGGCCAGACGCTGGAGAATGACTTCCAGAGCACCGCCGGCCTCACCCGCTTTCACCATGTTGACGTACAGGTTGTCGAACGCCTTGGGCTGCTTGGCCATCGCTTCCGACAGGGTGCTGCCCGATTCCACGTCTTCGATGACGCCGAGCAGGGAGCTCTTGAGCGGGCCGGGTTTGGCTTGGGCTTCGAGGATTCGCAGGCTGCGGAGGATCGGCAGGCCGGCGTCTTGCAGCGTGGAGAGTTGTCGCGTGAACGCGCAGAGCTTCTTGCCGCTGACGCCACCGATCGAGAAGCCGCCTCCCTTTTTGCGTTTGGCGGCGGGCTTCTTCTTGGCGTCGGCCGACTGGGTTTTGCCGTCTCCCTTGGTCTTGCCGTCCTTCGTCTTCTTGTCTTTGCCCTTCTGGGCGATCTTGGTGACGTAGAAACCTTTCTCTCGGATCTTCGCTTGCGCTTCTTGTTCCGAGTTGGCTTCGATGATGTCCTTCACCTCGAGCCCGGTGTTGTCCATCGCTTCGTACTGGAAAGTCGGCATTGTCTGTCTCCGGTCGATTACGCTGCGTCGCGGCGAATCCGAACAACAATTTGCCCCACGTCTATGGACGACGAATCCGTGACGAAGGACTTCCTGAAGGGATTTGGCTCAGGGCCGAGTGCTGAGGGCTAAGGGACAGAAGATTGAACGCAAACACTGCGCCAACGTGTCTTGATTTCTGTCGCTTAGCCCTCAGCCCTTGCCCCTGAGCCGTTATTCAATATCT
>CBIHQO010000287.1:0-7733 GCA_966211735.1 uncultured Schlesneria sp. | reverse complement strand
AATCGGTCGATCCGCGGCGGTCGCTCAACTGGGCAAGTGGAAGTTCCGAGGTCGGATCGCGTGGCTGATGTGGCTGTTCATCCACTTGATGCAGATTGTGCGATTCGAGAACCGGGTTCTGGTACTCATCCAATGGGCGTGGAACTACGTCACATTCAATCGGTCGGCGCGGCTTATTACCGATGTCGATCGCAAGCGCACCAATTCACACAATCAATCGGCAAGCTGATTCACTCCTCATTCGAGAAGGCATCGATCGCTTTTGAGCGAAACCATTGCGTCGGAATGACTTAGAAGGTCAATGCTCTTCCTCACGAAGAACAACTCCACGGGCGAGAGGGAACTCGACGTCTCGATTCGGACCTATTCAAAAGGGCTCCTTGAGCCATTTCGGATTCCCGCTAAAGGGGAAATGTCGCCTGAATCGGAATAGCATCCATGCAGTTTTGTTGATACAAGAGACGTGGAAGAGTAAGGAAGCCATGCGAGGAAAATCGCTGCCAACGGGAGTTTGAGCATGTTGACGATTGCTGGGGGTTCCACGTCGGCTCGTGATTTCTGCGATGGTGTCTCTCGACGCGACTTCCTGAGGATCGGCACACTCACTGCGATGGGGACGGCTGGTGGGTGGGCGTTGCCGGATCTGCTCCGAGCCGAATCGCTCTCGAGCCGCAAGACGCCGAAATCCGTCATCATGATTTACCTGGTGGGCGGACCGCCGCATCAGGACATGTTTGACCTGAAGCCGGAAGCGCCGCGCGAGATTGCCGGGCCATGGCGACCGATTGCGACAAATGTGCCGGGATTCGAGATCTGTGAGGCATTTCCCCGCCTGGCGACGATGGCGGACAAGTTGACGGTGATTCGCTCGCTGGTCGGCAATCAACACGACCACGATGCGATTCAGGTCTTCAACGGCCACGATCCGAAGAAGCCGAAGCCATCGGGCGGTTGGCCGCAGTTTGGCACAGCCGTCTCGAAGTTGCAGGGTCCGGCGCGTCGAGAATCCCCACCGTACGTTAGTCTGTGCTACACCTGTACTCACGGCCCCTACAACGAACCGGGCCCGGGATTTCTCGGAGCCGCGCATTCGCCGTTTCGGCCGTTGGGTGATACTCGGCAAGATATGGTCCTCAATGGTGTGACCTTGGACCGACTGTCTGATCGGAAATCGCTGCTCAACAGTTTTGACACCATGCGACGCGAGATCGATCAAACTTCCATGATGACGGGCTTGGATGCCTTCAACGAACAGGCGATGGGGCTGCTCACATCATCCAAACTGGCTGAAGCACTGGATCTCTCGCGAGAGGATCCGCGCACCGTCGCGCGATACGGGACGGGTGATCCGAAGATCATGATGGACGGCAATGGAGCGCCGCGCGTGCCCCAAAGCCTGCTGGTCGCCCGCCGACTAATTGAGGCCGGCGTCCGCGTAGTCACTCTCAATTACAGCAAGTGGGACTTTCACGGTGGTTTGAATGCCGAAGGTCGAGCCAACAACTCCATCTTCCTGCGCGAAGCCGAGGATTTTCCCGTGTTCGATCAATGTGTCAGCGCGCTCGTGGAGGATCTGCATCTGAGGGGCCTCGCCGAAGATTGCGCTGTGGTCGTCTGGGGAGAATTCGGCCGAACACCGAAAATCAGCGCCGCCGTGGGACGCGACCATTGGCCCCAAGTCAATTGCGCATTGATGGCGGGCGGTTCCATGCGACACGGGCAGATCATCGGCGCGACGGATCGTATCGCCGGGGAAGCCATCGCTCGACCGGTCACCTTCGGCGAAGTCTACGCCACGTTGTTCCATCATCTCGGTATCGATAGCGGCCAGGCAACGATCAACGACCTGAACGGCCGCCCGCAATACCTTGTCGAAGGCAATGCTCGCCCCATTGCGGAATTGGTTTCGTAGGAACGGGCTTCGTTACATCGATTCAATAGTCGATGCTGTTACTACGTTATTAAAAACAGATCAGACAGCTGATCACTGCACCGGTTCCGGCAGTGTAACCACTCGACTCAGCGTGGCTCACCTCGACTCCAGATACTTTCTGGCGATGGTCTCCCCCAGCCAGACAATGCCGCGCGTGTCGATGACGAGTTGTTTCTCCTGCTCTGGCAGGTTGAAGACCTTGATGTGAATCAGGTGCTCATCCAATGCGGCGGTCCGATCCAGTTCCGCTGTCACATCAATCTTATTGAGCTGCTTGTCGACGGTGGGAGGTTGCTGGCTGACATACCAGTTGAGCTCCGGCAGCCCCAAATCTTCTCGGCTCTGCTTCACGAGTGACATCAGCCGTTTCGGAGCTCCCTCGCGGGATGGTCCCCAGGACATATCGTTCTCGCCGAGGTGATAGAAGATTCCTGCCAGCTCAACCTGATGCCCCTTGGCTTCTAATTCCTGGATCGACTTGCGAATGAACGCGATGAACGCCGGGTAGAGGTTTCGCGATTTTGCTTCGCTTCCCTCGGGCGTCCAGTCGATGATTTGTGATCCGCTGTGGGTGAACTTGGCGATCGCGATATTGGAGACACCGTTCGTCTGGAGTGTGGCCCCGAAACTCAACTCCGGGCCGAACGTGTCGTAGAACCCGGCTGGTCCCAACGGTTCCCAGTCATCCGACACCTTGTAGCCTCCGCCTATGCTGTACCTGTATGCGATCGTCTGATTGTCTTTCAGCAACTCCGGTCCGCCATCCATCTTGGCAAGATGTTGAACGAAGGCCCGCTCCCCTTCCATATTTCGGTGCCCCGCGAGTACGAACAGCTTCACTGTTGAACCAGTGGCATAGGGCCAGCTCTTGAGTGGACGGGCTTCCGACTTCAATTGACCGATGTTTCGCAGGTAGGCATCGGCATAATTGACTCCGTGCTCCAACTGCCCGAGCGTTCCATAGTGATAGTGCAGCCCGACTCCGCCGCCGATTTCCACGCCGACATGCGAGGTGGGGACGTATTGCGCGAGAGGATCGTTATCCGCAACTTCCTTCTGGCCGAGGCTGATGGCGTACATGCGGGGTCGCAGGTCCATTCCCCAAATCGTCTTCGTACAGAGCTCTCCGATATAGAACCGCAGCTCGGGTGCGTTCAGGTCTCGCCGCCACCTCGCCAAAAAGTTTTTCAGATTCCGACCATAGTTATCCATGTACTCCTGATTGAACATATCGTTCTCACCCTGATGCCACATGAACCCTTCCAGCCGATATTTGATCCCTTGCTTCTCCAAGTCGGCTAGCGCATCTCGAATGACCTGGAGCGCCAAGGGGTACATCTTGAAGCCAATTGGATCGTCTGGATTCCAGTCACCACCCAGGTGCGTTCCTCCGGCAGCGATCTTGATGATCGCAATGGGAGCTGTGATGCTTCTGGTCACCTTGCGAGCAAAGCTCAATTCTGGTCCAACCACATTGTCGACGGGTTTCAGGTCGACCCAGCCCACCGAGGTTGCCTTGGTTTCTCGCCCAAGACAATACGAAAAGCGGACACCGGGTTGCGGAGACTCCAGCCCGACAAACGGAGGAAATTGCTGAATATCCTGCACTTTCGAGTCAGAACCGACCATGTTGGACTGTCCTGCGAAGATGAAAACGCGCAGTGTTTTCTCGTCCTCTGCTTGCAAGGGAGACAGGGCCAAACAGACTATGAACAACGCGATTGACGCCTGCTTCATGGCATCGCGATTCAGACCGACAGTTCTCATGAGCAAATGACCTCTTCTTCCTTCGCCGCACGATCTCCTGCCGGTTCAGATGTCCATTTCTTGCGAGACTTGATACCACGGACACCACCGGCAGACCGACAATCTACGCTATCGCCTTCCTCATTCCAAACGCTCGAATGTTGAGGGGAATGGAGCGTCACCCGCGGATCGAATTGCGGGAATCTCAGGCGGTCGCGATCTGTAAGACGCACGACTTGACCATGCTCGGTGATTGCATGGTCAGTCCCAGAACTCCCACATCGTGGCTCGTAATAGAAGTCTCTGGTCATGGTCGAACTGGGTCTCGCAACTCAGAAGGCGATCGAGACCGTCCGAAACGGACTGGTCGTGATGGACCTGAGGGCAGCCGCCCTCATCAAACCCTGATCGTCCAAGAAACGGAACTTTGGCAAGCTCTTTTGCAACCGTGTGGAAAAAGAGCAGAACCTCACGGGGTGGGAGCGACGACTTCAGGCGGCACAACTTCCTCTAATCCAACTTCGGGAAGCCACTCGACAGTACCAGCAGTGATGTCATACACGGCACCGACAATTTTGAGTTTTCCAGCTTTGTGGAGAGTGCGTACACCTTCGCTGATTTGAAGCAAATCGGAAATTGCTCTTTGCACATTCAGTTTCACCGCTTCTGCAAGAATCGTCTTCTCATCGGCATTGGGGTACAAGGCATGGGCCTTTTCGTGGGACGGGACGATGTGTTCGGCAAGGTGCGGGAACTTGCCTCGCACATCGGCGTCTTCCAAGACTGCCGTGACTGCACCGCAGTGCGTATGGCCCATCACTACGACCAGTGGCGATTTCAGATGTTCGACCCCGTACTCAATCGAGCCAATTTCGTGGTCCGAGCAAACATTTCCAGCAACCCGAACAACGAACAAGTCGCCGATCCCGACATCGAACAGACTTTCCACCGGGACTCGTGAATCGGAACACGCCAGAAAAGTGGCAAATGGCTTTTGTTCCAAGGCCGTTTCGGCGATGCGGGCTTTGTTGAGCCGAGGAAACGTCCGCCGATTGGTGAGGAACCGCTGATTCCCTTCCTTCAGCATGGCGATTGCTTCAGCAGGAGTTGGTTGGCCCTGCCGGAGACTCACTGATTCTAGAGCCAACCTTCGGTTGACGAAAAAACCAACCGAGATCGTTACCGCGGTTACAACGACGGCCAAAATCACACGTTTCGACATAGACATTCGCAAGGGCCTTTTCCCAACGCCTTGGCAACCATGAAAGCGGCAGTTGCCGCCAATCCACCAATGATGACGGCATGCCATGCGCTACGGAAGCGACGATCCGTCGTGAATCCTCCCTTGATGTCGTCGAACACAATAAGCGCCACGAAGAAAACGAACAGCTAGACCGATTTCCGAATTGACCTGTGTCGCATGTTCCGTGATGAGCCAATCAGGTTTGTGGCTATGTGGCGATCTACGTCAGCCGCATTGTCCTCAATCGCAACGCATTGCTCACGACCGACACGGAACTGAAGCTCATTGCCGCGGCAGCGATCATCGGGTTGAGCAGAAGATGATGTGAGATCGGGTAGAGAATGCCAGCCGCAATCGGCACCCCCAAGGCGTTGTAGATCAGGGCAAAAAAGAGATTCTGGCGAATGTTCCGCATCGTGTGGCGACTGAGCTTCACCGCTTTCACGATGCCTCGCAGGTCGCCCTTGATCAACGTGACGCCTGATGACTCGATAGCCACATCAGTCCCGGTCCCCATTGCAATTCCGACATCGGATTCGGCCAGAGCGGGAGCATCATTGATGCCGTCCCCGGCCATCGCCACTTTGCGGCCCTCAGCTTTCAGCTTCTTGATCCGCTCGTACTTGTCCTCGGGTCGTACTCCAGCGTGGAACTCGTCAATTCCCAATTTCTTGGCCACGGTCTTGGCGGTTTTCTCGTTGTCGCCCGTGAGCATAATGACTCGCAGGCCAAGGTCATGCAGGCTTTTCACGGCCTCGGCAGTTGAGTCCTTGATCGGGTCAGAAACGGCAACCACACCAGCGAATTGTTGATCCACAGCGACGTAAATCACCGTGCGACCTTGCTTCTGCAACTCGTCGGCCCGGTCATCCAGAGTGGCGAGGTTCTGCACGTTTTTGCTGGCAAGGAACGATCGCTTGCCGACCAGAACCATCTTGCCATCAATCTTTCCGTGAACGCCACCGCCCGTCACGGAGTCAAACTCATTCACGGTCGGGACGGAAAGGTTTCGATCCTTGGCCCCGACGACGATGGCATGGGCCAACGGATGTTCGCTGTTTTGCTCGACACTGGCTGCATAACGTAAGACATCTTCCTCGACGAAGGAGCCAGCGGGAATGCACTCGGTCAACTTTGGACGGCCCTCCGTCAACGTGCCGGTCTTATCGACTACGACCATATCGACTTTCTCCAGAGTCTCCAACACTTCGGCGTTCTTGATGAGAATGCCCTCCCTTGCTCCTCGACCGATGCCAACCATGATCGACATCGGCGTGGCGAGTCCTAAGGCGCAGGGACAGGCGATAATCAGCACGGCCACGGAATTAACGAAGGCCCAAGCCAGAGCGGGCTGCTCCGGTTGCGCAATCGCCCACACGAGGAACGTAATGACGGCACTCGCCAGGACCGCAGGCACGAAGTATCCCGCCACAGTATCGGCGACTTTCTGAATCGGGGCACGGCTCCGTTGGGCGTCGGCAACCATGTTGACGATCCGAGAGAGTACCGTGTCACCGCCAACCTTCTCAGCCACCATCAAAAACGATCCGGTTTGGTTGACCGTTCCGCCGATTACCGGGTCGTCCGTCAGTTTTTCGCTCGGCATCGGTTCGCCGGTAATCATCGACTCATCAACGGAACTCTTGCCGTCCGTGATCTTCCCATCCACGGGGATTTTCTCGCCGGGCCGTACACGCAGGATGTCCCACTGGCGAACTTCTTCCAGTGGGACTTCCCGTTCATTGCCGTCCCGCACGATCCGAGCCGTGGGCGGGGCCAGCGACAGTAATTCCCGAATGGCGGCTCCGGTACGGCGCCTGGCTCGAAGCTCCAGCACTTGTCCGAGCAAGACCAGCGTTACGATCACCGCCGCTGCCTCGAAGTAAACATGCACTGCCCCGTGATGCCTGAAGTCTTCGGGAATCAGGGACGGGAAAAGGACGGCGACGAGACTGTAAAGGTAAGCGGCCCCTGTACCGATGGAAATGAGCGTGAACATATTGAGGTTGCGTGTAATGACGGAATTCCATCCACGCTCGAAGAAGGGCCAGCCGCCCCACAGCACGACCGGCGTACTGAGGATGAGTTGCAGCCACAGGTGCAGCGTGTGTCCCAGCCAGTGGTCCAGCGGGACGCCGATCATGGGCAACATCGACAGCAACAACACCGGCACGGTCAATGCGGCAGCGACCCAAAACCGCTGAGTCATGTTGCGCAGTTCGGTATCGTCCTCTTCCGCATTCAGCTTGACCGTCTTCGGCTCCAGTGCCATGCCGCACTTCGGGCATGTTCCGGGGCCGTCTTGCACAATTTCCGGGTGCATTGGACAGGTATAGATGACGTGCTGCTTTTGGGCCACAGGAGTAGACAGCTCAAGAGCCATGCCGCACTTGGGGCAAGTGCCCGGCTTGTCGCTCACGACTTCCGCGTGCATCGGACAAGTGAATTTTCCAGATGCCTGTTGTTTGGAAGCGGATTGCTGGAAGTGGCCCTCGTGGTCCTGGGGAGCGTGAGATTTCTCTGGGGTTCTGCTGGCGAGAAACTTCTGGCGGCAATGTTCGCTGCAAAAGTAAAATGCCTTCCCGTCACGCTCTCCACTTCGGGCGGTCGCTTCATCCACCGTCATGCCGCAAATGGGATCAATTGCCATAAAGATTCAACTTTCCGATTGCCGACCGAGAGACTGAGGCTGCAAGGTGCCAATCTCACCCGCTCGCAATCGCAAGAGGTGAATTCGTCCTGCATTTTACCAACCAACTGCGAGAGCCGATGCGATGATTGCTGGGCATCACGTATACCAAGTCTTCAACC
>CBIHQO010000286.1:0-7749 GCA_966211735.1 uncultured Schlesneria sp. | reverse complement strand
TGTGTCGGGTGAAGTAGGGCTGTTCGTTGATTAAAGCTAAACCTCCGTCGAGCCGGAGCACTCCAAAGATCGAAAAAAAGCCGTTCGCAGTCACTATGACTGGGAACGGCTTTTTGTGGCTTCAGCACTTCCGACTTCAGTGACCCAACAGGATTACTGGAGTGCTCCGGCGGCAGCGGAAAACTTGGAGGAGGCATTCGATCCGATGCTTTGAACAGCACCGATGCAGACGATGACAATCAGTGCGAGCATGATCGCATATTCGACTGCGGTGGGACCGTCTTCAGAAACCAGGAAATTCTTGACGCTGCTGATCAACTGTGTCATTTTTGCTTCTTCTCCACTCGCTGTGATGTAACCACGCCTCAAGACAATTACGAATAACCAGAAGCATGGGTTGATGAGTCGCGAAACCGATTCGCCGGCGCAGAACCAAGCTGACCGAGAACCGACCAATAACTTCAACCTAGATCACAATTTGACTTGAGATCAAATAATTTCCCGAATACCGGCTGATTTTCGCGAAATTCTTTCGAGTGCCTAGTAATTGACCTGCTCGCTAACGTGCGGGCGCAGAATTCTCCAGCAGTTCGATCAGTGCCGATGTCCGCGCGGCATGTGACAAGGTGACGAGCTGCAATAAGCCGGTCTGATCCCCCGCCATCGCCTTCACAAGATTGTCGAGGAACGGATCGGCGCTGAGTGCTGGGATCGTCACAGGTTCATCAATGATCTCGCCATCAGGCGTTTGGGAATACTGTCGCCCCGCGCGATAGGCACCCATTGCCCCTTCCAACAGCCAGCCCGTTCGTAACGACAGCAACGATGCCGTCTGCACTTCGACGACGGCAGAGATCCCCTCTCTGAAATCGATCGTCGCCAGGAACCCGACATCCGCTATCCCTGTCATTCCGTAGAACCGACGTAGCTGGATGGCCTCCGGATCTGATGTCGTGAAGGCCAGCAGTTGATCGAGCCAGTGGCCACCCAAGTCCCGCAAGACTCCATTTGAAAAGTCCTCACCCGGGAGCGAAGTCTCGTGAATGGCGAGTCTGACGCGCTGCAGTTTTCCAAGTCGACCCGCATCGAAGACTGCTTTCGCACCCAGGAAGTCTTCATCCCAGCGCCGGGGTTCATCAATGACCGCCAGCAATCCACTCGCCGATGCAAGACTGGCCAGGCGGGAAAGTTCGCCGGAGGTCAGTCCGATCGAACTGGTCAACACGACGGCCTTGCCGCACTGAATCGCCAGTTCAATCAGGTCCGGTGACGCCGACTCTGCGAAATAGACAACCTGCGTGCGCGGGCTCTCGATCACCGCCCGTGGCTGTGAATGGGCTTCGCAACCGGGCGGCGGGTTGGGTCTGACAGGCTCGCTACCGAACCAGGCGGCCACGGCCTTCAAATCCTTGCGAAGCAATAGCCGCTCAAGGAAATGGTGGCTGAATGGTCCCGCACCGATCAGGCCCAGGCCGTATTGTTTGACATCCGCTGGCATCGTGGGATTGACTGTCGTCTGCTGCGATTCATCACGTGGAACGAGTGACGCCACCAACTTTGACCTTCAGTTTGCCGGTGCACTTGCTGCCGGGGGGGACATTCACTTTGATCAGCAGGATCCCGTCTCGTGGTGTTGGTTGCTCGAATTTCGCACCCACGTGAAACGCATTCGGTTTCTGATCGCGATTGTTATTGCCCCCGGCGGGCGCCGCAGAGGAACTTCCGTTGGGGGGCAGAATGATCGCCACGACCGCACCCAGGGGGGCACTGCCGACCATATCATTCGCCGGATCCTTACTCGGGAAACCTTCCGCGTTGACGGGTAGTGACGCGATAAATTTGTAGTCCCCTTCGGCCTCAATCCGAAGTGGATGATCCTTGACGACAACCCCGACCTGCTGCCAGGGCTTGCTGGGATCCAGATCCATTTCGAACTCGGACGAATCCAGAATCTGGCCGTCTAATTGTTCCAGCTTCTTCTTGATCTGTTCGTTCTTCGGATCGAGCTTTCGCAGTACTTCCAGCAGAATCTTGGCTCGCTCGAACTGGCCACCTTCTTCATAGCCCTTGATGATGGATTCGGTGTCTTTCAGGAACGAGCGTTGAACATCTTCCAGCTTGGAATCGAGCTTCTTCAGTTCGGCCGGCGTGATCGGCTTCGACTTCACTTTCGACTTGGGAGGTTGTGCCTGAACAAACGATTCATGCGAGATCCAGAGAATTGTGACGATAGCGACACAAGCCATGGCTATCGAAAGTCGAGAAAAGCGGATCACCATGAACTCCTTCGAGCGGGACGGGAGACGACCGAATGGCCAGAACTTCACACTATTAGATGCATTTGGGGCGGCGTTCGCAATCGGATCACAATCACAGCGTTGGCATCCATTTCGGCGGCGTGCCATAATCGCGACCGCTGGAATTGACTGATCTCACCCGTTGCCTGGCAGCGATCTGAAAACCCTGGGAGTCTGGCATGCCGAACCGTATTGGGACGTTGCTGATTCTGTTGTTCGTCACGCCGCTCTACGCAGCGGACGCGCCTAAAGGTCCACGCGGGCTGAACTTTGGCAAGAAGGTCGCCAAGCCTGATGCCTCGAAGCCGAAGGCGCTGCAGCCGTTGGCCAACCTGCCCCCCTTCAATAGCTGGGTCACGAGTCTGGCCTTCAGTCCAGATGACAAGATGCTGGCGGTGGGTGTCAAAGACGCCGTTCAACTGATCGACGTGGAGTCCAAGGCGATTCGGCACGAGTTGAACATCAAGTCCGGTCAGGCGAAAGCCCTGGCATTTTCACCCGACGGCAAATCGCTGCTTGTGGGCAGCTATCAACGAGCCGGCCTCTGGAATCCAGACAGCGGTGAACTGGTCCATGACTTGAAGGGCCATCGGGCCTATGTGACCAGTGTCGCGTTCTCGCCCGAGGGATCGCGCGTCGCGACCGCCTGTGAAGACGAAATGGTCCGCGTCTGGAAAGTCGGCGAGCCAACGCCGACGCTGGTCGTGAAAGGCAATGGCCTGCCTGCGATGGGTGTCGCCTGGTCGCCCGACGGACGTCTGCTCGCCGTGGCGCTCGGCGACGACACTCGACCGACGAAGCAGGGCAAGGTCATCGTCTGCGATGCCACCACCGGCGCGATTCAACACGACTTCGAACTGCACACGAAAGCGGCGACGGGAGTCGCGTTCTCACGCGATGGCAAATTTGTCGCGTCCACCGGGCTCGATGAACATGTCAATCTCTACAACCTGGCCGACAACAAGCCGCTGGGATTCTTCGGAGGCCATTCGCGTCCCACCAATGCCGTGGTCTTTCATCCCGATGACGAGACCGCAATCAGCATCAGCGGTGGCCGCGCTGTCGGAAAGAACGAACTGAAAGTCTGGGAATATCAGAGCGGCGAAGAACTGGCGACTGTCGAAGCATCCGAAGCGAAGCTCCTGGCGTTAGCCCTGTCTCATGATGGTCGCACTGTGGCCACGGGCGGGCAGGACAAGATGGTGACACTCTGGAATATCGCTTTTCTGGCGGTCGGATTGCCCTCGGCCCAACTTTCCACATTCCAATTCGATTCGGCCCCGGCCGACGCGTTGTCCGTCGCAACCGGCGCTGCGGTGCCCGCTGCCGCCGAGCCGACACCATTACGAGCCGGAATCATCGGCTTAGACACCTCGCACGCGATCGCCTTCACCAAGACCTTGAATGCAGCGAAGCCCAATCCGGCCGTCGCGGGTTGTCGGATGGTTGCCGTCTATCCCAAAGGCAGCCCCGATATCGCCAGCAGCGTGTCCCGCGTGCCCGGGTATATCGAAGAGATCAAAAAGCTGGACGTGGAGGTCGTCGATTCGATTGAGGAATTGCTGAAGCGAGTCGACGTCGTCTTCCTCGAAACCAACGACGGACGACCGCACTACGAACAAGTCCTGCCCGTCCTGAAAGCGGGCAAACCCTGCTTCATCGATAAACCGATCGCCGCATCGCTGTCAGATGCCGTCGCGATCTTTGAGGCCGCGAAGAAGTATAAGACGCCCGTCTTTTCGTCGTCGTCACTTCGGTTCGGTAAGGCAACGCTGGCCGTGCGCGGAGGCTCGTTGGGAAAAGTCACCCGCTGCGAAGCCTCCAGTCCCGCCTCACTGGAACCGACTCATCCCGACCTGTTCTGGTACGGGATTCACGGCGTCGAATCTCTATTCACGGTGATGGGAACCGGCTGCCAATCGGTCACGCGCGGCAAGACGGACGCCGGCTTGATCGAAGTCACGGGAGACTGGTCGGGCGATCGAGTCGGCATCTTCCGCGAAGGAAAAGGTTACTCCGGAACAGCCACCGGCGAGACCGGAACGGCGGCAATCGGTTCTTACGATGGTTACGATCCACTGGTCTTCGAAATCGTAAAGTTCTTCCGCAGCGGTCAGCCTCCCGTGAGTGAACAAGAGACGCTGGAGATCTACGCGTTCATGGAAGCCGCCGACGAAAGCAAGCGCCAGGACGGTGCCAAAGTTACGCTGGACAGTGTACTGACAAAGGCACGGGAAGAAGCCCTGAAGAAGGTCGCCGAAATCAAATAGTCGGCGTAGTACCTTCTTGCGATGATTTATCATGCGATGTTGGTCGCTACGACTCGAACTGCCCAATGGCACGATCAATCTGTTCTTCACAGTCGGTTTCTCGCTTACCATGCACACCTTCTTTCACGGCTGGCGACGAAATGCGGGCTGCATACTGCTGGTGTTGGCGTGCATACTGGCATGCCTGTGGGTCAGATCTCAAGATGCGCTCGAGCAACTTCGTTTTCGGTATCCAGGTTTTGCGATTGGCCATGCTTGCGGAGTCGTGTTTGTCTCAGCGATGCCAGCGAATCCAAATCAACAATTTGTCGCGTTCCAATGGGTCGGCAACTACGGCAAGGTGGTAAAGCGACATGGTCATTCGACAGCCTATCCGATCTGCGTCCATTCGAGTGGCGGCTACGTCGCTTATCTGGTGTTGATCTTGCTGACGACCCTGCTCTCCGCCTACTTGATTATTTGGAAGCCACGGAAGCGAGCGGCATGTCCAAATTAGCTGGTCAGTCGTTCCTGCTGCTCCCGCCACTTCAGCCATTCCCGCCAGATCAGATTGCAGGCCAAAATCTGCAAACTGATGATCCACACGTAACAACCGACTTCTTGATGTTCGAAAGTGGTGTTGTTTGGCAACCCCATGAGTTCGAAGCTGCAGGCCAACGCGGCCGCGATTCCTGCTAGTACCGCCGCCACTCGACCGCAACGGCACACATAGAAGATGAGGGCCAGGAAATAAGCAGGATTCGCCCACCATGCCGGGATCCCAATGATCAGCGACGCCAGGCACGCCCATCCATAGATCGGTTCGCTCCCCATGATGGGCGGCATCGCGGGCAGCAGGCACGCAAGAATGTACAGGACGATTGAAAGCCAGACCCAATGAGCACCCGGTTTCAGCACCCGTCGATAGTAAGGGATTTGCTTTGCAGGTTGGCTCATGTGAAACCTTCAACTGGAGATCACAGGCCTGCGACTCTATCACTCTGCCACCGGAAAGCGAACGAAGCCCGATCCTGAGCAGGATCGGGCTTCGCTATTTAACTTCGCTCTCACGCTCAATCACTTATTGTCGAGCAACTCCACGGCCGCAAACTTCTTCCCTTCCAGCATTTCCAGGCTGGCTCCGCCGCCGGTGCTGACGTGAGTCACCTTGTCAGCGAGACCAAACTGCTGAATGGCCGCGGCGCTGTCGCCACCACCGATGATGCTGGTGGCATCGCTGGCCACAATCGCTTCGGCGACCGCTCGGGTGCCGGCGTCGAATGGGGGCATTTCGAAGACACCCATCGGACCGTTCCAGACCACCGTCTTGGCCGACTTGATGACATCGGCGTATTTCTTAATCGTTTCGGGGCCGATGTCGAACCCTTCCCAGCCCCCTTCGTTGGGGATCTCGCCAGCTTTGACGACCTGCTTGTTGCAGGTCCCCTTGAAGTCGTCACCGCAATGAGTATCGAGCGGCAGCAGCAGCTTGTCGCCACCCGATTCCATCAGGCTCTTGGCAAGGTCGACTTTGTCTGGTTCGACGCGACTTCTTCCCACCGACCCACCTTTGGCCAGCGAGAAGGTGTAAGCCATCGCTCCGCCGATCAGGACCTTATCGCAGATATTCAGCAGGTTCTGAATGACATTGATCTTGTCCGAGACTTTCGCCCCACCCACGATGGCGACGAACGGCCGCTTCGGGTTGGCGATCGCTTCGGACAGGAACTGGATTTCCTTTTCGACCAGGAAGCCACAGACCTTAGGCTTGCCAACCATGGCGTTCGGCACGGCGACCATCGATCCTTCAGTCCGATGGCAGGTTCCAAACGCATCGTTGCAATAGATGTCGCCCATCGCGGCCAGCACAGCGGCGTAGTCGGCGTCGCCCTTCTTCTCACCCTTGTTGAAGCGAACGTTTTCCAGCAACAACACTTCGCCATTCTTGAGCGCTGCCGACTTGGCCTTGGCGTCGTCACCGACAGTGTCGGAGGCGAAGTGAACGGGGCAACCGAGCAGCGTGTGCAGTCGTTCGGCAACCGGCTTCAAACTGTACTTGGCGTCGGCAGCAGGATCTTTCCCTTCTGGGCGACCCAGGTGACTCATCAGGATCACGCGACCGCCACGATCCAGCGCCGACTTGATCGACGGCAAGGCTTCGGTGATGCGTCGGTCGTCGGTAATCTGCTGGCTATCATCCAGCGGGACATTGAAGTCGCAACGCATCAGCACGGCTTTACCGGAAACATCGACATCAGCAATCGTCTTCTTGGCCATGATACTTTCGTCTTTTATTCGGGCGTTCAGAGTCAGTCAGAACGGGATGGAGAAAGTCTCCACGAGCGTCCCATCGCCGACTATGCTAGAGGTAGACCACCAGACTGCCAAGCGAGACGCCTGAACGGACCAATTTTGGCCGATCATTCGCCAAGAATTAAGCGAACAATCGCGAACCGCTACTTTCAATCGCGTCGCTTATGCTGCTGGCGTTGCGTGATGATTCGTTCCAACGCCGGCTTGGGAGTCCCGTCGGCTCGCAGCATCCCCGCGAATGGGAACTGATGTTGCTCGGCGTCTGAGAAGTGAGTTAGAAACACCCCTGCCACTGACGGCTTGGCCAGCAGCAGTTCGATCACCCTGTCGAGGGATTCTGCCTGGCTTTCCTCAGCCGTCGCCTCGGCCCACAGTCGGGGATCAACCTCCCAATCCGAATGCGACAGCGGGTCATCTTCGCAACTGGAGGGACTGGCGAGGGTCACGTGCAATGGCAGGTTAAGAACGCTCCAGGAATCGATCAGGCGCGAAATGTCCATCAGGTCGCGTCGTGCACTGCCGCGTGGCAAATAGCCCATCGCCAATTCCAGGTTCACTCCGGCCAAGCCGACTCCCGATCGATGCAATGCATCGACGAACTGCAGCGGAGACAACCGGTGTTGCCCGCGAGCCTGATAATCGCCCCAAGGCTGATCGACGCGGATCATCAACTGACCCTCTTCGTCAATCTGCTTGGCAACGCCCAGTACGCTGGCGGTCAGCATCAAGCGATTCTCTTCGTTCAACGTCAGCGCACCGCCGGAATTCGCCCGGGCCACCACTTCCCAGATCCGGATCCGTCCGGCATAACGCGAAATCGCCGTTTCAACGAAGTCGCAAATGAAGCTGCGCAAGTTGAACACGTCGTGTTCCCACCGCGCCAGCCAGGG
>CBIHQO010000285.1:0-7756 GCA_966211735.1 uncultured Schlesneria sp. | reverse complement strand
TGCCGTGAGTGATCCCGCCGTGTCAATGAATTTCGATTGAAGGCCAAAGCATGTTTCGCCGAACTGCCGGTCTGCTCTTTGTCCCCCTCACATGTTTCACTGCCTTAGTGGCCAGTCACGCTGCGGATCAAGCAACGAAGCCCGGTACGATCTCGAAATCGAAGTCGGTCGCCAAAGAGAGTGCCAAGCCAGCGAAGTCTGACGGTGACGATAAAGAAGCGGGGCAAAAGCCAGACAAGGTCGTCAAGTCGGCCGTTGAGTGGCGAAAGCAACTGACTCCGATGCAGTACAAGGTCGCCAGACTGAAGGCAACCGAACCGCCGTTCACCGGTCAGTACTGGAACAACAAGAAGACCGGTGTCTATCACTGCATCTGCTGCGATGAACCGCTGTTTGACTCAGAGACCAAGTTCGAATCAGGGACCGGCTGGCCCAGCTATTGGCAACCGGTCGACGAGAACGTCATCAAGACCAAGCAGGATGTCAGCGATGGGACGCGTCGAGTTGAAGTCCTGTGCAAACGCTGCGATGCTCATTTGGGACACGTGTTCGGAGACGGTCCGCAACCGACAGGCCTGCGATACTGCATCAACTCGGCATCATTGAAGTTTGAAGAGAAGAAATCAGAAAAGTAGCAGGCACACCCCATGTGCCGTCTACTCTCAAGCTGCTCTCGTCAAGTTCAACTCTGACGACACCGCTTCGATCTGCCTCGCGTCGATCAGCCCCAAGCCCTCCGCGAAACCGACGACGAGCGCGAAATCACAAAGCCGATTGATGCGGCGAGGCAATCCGCCTGACAGCTCGTGAACAACCCGCATGGCGTCGCGACTGAAGATCGACTCGACAGCGCCCGCGGCGTTCATTCGATGCTCAATGTAGTCGGCGGTCTCTTGCGCCGACATCGCCGTCAGTACGCATGGAATCGAGATTCGATCATCCAGTTGCGGTAGCCGCTTCGTCATCGCCACCAGATCCGGTTGGCCTGACAAGATCAGCGTGAACTCCACGCCCGAGATCTGTTGCAGATTCAGCAGCAGCTGCAAGGACTGCATCACATTCCGATCAGCGATCGCGTGAGCATCGTCGATCACGATCACGGCGGGATAACCCGCCTTCGTCAACATGCGTAGTTGTGCGACCAATTGCCTGAGCACCACATCAATGGAAGTTCCGGCGCTCGCGGGATGGTCTTCACCCAAGGCGGTCACAATGAAGCACAACAGTTCCAATGGCGACATCAACGGGTAAACAATATTCACCAGATTCACAGGATGACTGTCATCTTCGGGCAGCAGGAACTGCAGCAAACGCGTCTTTCCGGCACCACTGGGGCCCACCAGCAATCCGGCACCTCGCCGGTGATTGACCAGAAAACGCAACTTCAACAAAGCGCTTTGGTGACTACTGCTCGCAAAGAACGACTCGTCACTTCGATCATTGCCGAAGGGTGTCGTGCGCAGTCCCCAATGTTGTTCGTACATCTCGTTCCCGGTCGCGATTCTTATGGATTGAACCGACGGAATGGGTAAGCGTTCGTATTGTGGTCAGCGCTCACCGAACCGGCCTCTGAATCTTCAATCGTCCCACTCAACCAGACAGGAGGCTGCGATTCCGGCCGGACACCCGTCGCATGTGCTGCCAACTGAACTCGGCTTGCGTCGTCCGCGGCTTCTCGATGCACTGCCGGAACGATATCAGTGATGGTCGCTGTGGCCAAAGGGCGAGGTCGGTCTGGAGGCGATTCGATCTCTTCGCCAGCCGCCAGATTATCAAGGACTTCCAGTTCAGAATCGTCAATGGCTTCAACGCGGCGATTCATCGCGCTGTGGACGCCAAATCCGACAGCGGTCAAAACAAGAGCCACTGCCAGCACTACGCGAAGACGCGGCAAGTACGCCAGCCATCGCATCGCCTTTCGCGGCTCTGATTGAGAACTGCTCATTCAATCGCTCTTAGGGAAGGTGCGCGACAGGGCGCATTGACTGATCTGCCCCGTCCGTATGCTATCGGCGAGCACCCGCTCCGATCTTGAGCTTTTTGCGGATTGGGTAGATTGGAGGGAATTTGTCGCCACACGCTCTTCTGAAACAATATCACCACGGCTTACTGTGATTTCATTAGAAAACGAATAGGAATTCGTTGGCATTCAGCACGGCTCGGCAGAACGCGGGCAGGCCGTGTTGTGCAATAAACTCGGCCGAGGCGGCTTGTTCTTCATCCGTGGGACTGCGGAGAAACGCCAGCGAAAATGCGCGCTGAACTTGCTTGGCAACGTCTGGACCTGCCTCGCGTTCCAACCGCGACGCGAACATCGCCGATTGCTGCACGATGAACTGGCTGTTGAGCAGATTCAGCGCTTGCAGCGCGGTGATGGAACTGGTCCGCTTCGGAGTGATCTGGCCGGCATCGGGGCAATCGAACTGGCCGAAGGTGTCATCCAGTTGCATCCGCGGTTTGGATTGATAGACCATCCGCCGCCATTCGGCCGGACCAAATTCTTTTCGCGAGTTATAAACCTTCACATAGTTCGTATTCGGCTCGAACAAGTCGAAGCCCGGTCCCCCCATGCGATCGTCCAGATTGCCGCAGACGGACAGAATCGCATCGCGCAGTGGCTCTGCTTCCAATCGTCGTGGCGGGAACCGCCAGAGCAGCCTTGATCCTGCGTCAACGTCCATGCCTTCGGGTCGGCCCGTGCCGTTCTGGCGATAGGTGGCGGATGTCACAATCAGGCGATGCAACCGCTTGGGCGAGGCATCGCGTCCGGGATCGGTAATTTCACTGGCAAGCCAATCCAGCAACTCAGGATGTGACGGCTTGGCTCCATTGCGTCCGAAGTCGCTGGGGGTGGTAACCAGGCCCTGGCCGAAGTGAAAGTGCCAGAGCCGATTGACATAGACTCGAGCGGTCAGGGGATGCTTGGGGTCAGTGATCCAGCCTGCTAATTGCTGGCGGCGTGTTGCTTCTGGAGCATCCAGCGGCAACGTCAGTTCATGTCCGAATTTCGCCAGTCCTGCGGGCGCGATTGGCTCCTTCGGTTGCAGCGGGTCGCCTCGGTGAAAGCGATGCGTCTGCTCGGGTGTCCCGAAACGGCCGGCGTACACTTGTCGCATCTCAGTCAACTGTCGCAGTGACGTGCTGAGCGCGGCCTGTCGCTGCGACAATCCCGAGATCTGCTGTTCTTCGCCGCGCGACGCACCGACTCGCGTGGGCAACGATGCCACATTGCGTTCGATCGCCAGGCGATCATCAGACGTGGCAACAACGACCATCGAATCGGCTGTCAGCCCCGCTTCGACTCGATATTTCGTGGCGATTCGATCGACGAACTGGCCGTTATCGGGGCGATCCCGACTCCACAAGACTCGATCAATTTCGACCGGTCGCGGAAATTCAAGCTGAATCCAGCCACGGCCCGCCTCGTTCGAAATCCAACTGGCCGAGTTACCGTAGCGACCATCATTGATGTGCTTCAGTTGGTGAATCTCGTAGCCGGGCAGGTTCGATGACGATGTCGCGGTCGCTTCGAGTGCGACGTTTCGCGGTGCCGCTTCCGTCGTGAAGACTTCCAGTTCGTCGACGCAGGGTTGAGACCCATTGTTGGTTTGTTCGATTACAAACCGCACGACTTTAGCCGTGATCGGAGTGAACCGTTCGACGTTGGCTTTTCGCTGAACTGATGCCCTCAAGCTTGGCAATCGTTTTGGTTCCGACGAACCTGCTCGTGCGGCCTTCTGCAGACACAACAGGTCGGCAGTCACATAGGCATCCGTTTCCCCGCCGCGAAGGATCAATCGTGTGGCGGGGGTAAACTCGTAGCTTCCCAATGAGAAGAAACCGCTCCACCGCGGTTGCTGTTCGTCGCCACCGGTCCCGTCGGCAAATCGTCGTTGGTCAACGCGAGCGATCTCGCGCTGATCGTCTTTCGTCGTGAGATCGCCATCCAGGTCCAGGACATAACGAGCGTCCGCCGCATGGGTCATCCATCCGCAACCCCATGAGATCCAGACATCGTACAAACCAGCGACATGCGGATTCCAACTGAAGACATCACGACCCGCGACATTCTTCCAGTAGGAATAGTTGCGACCCAGATTCGGGAACCGGCTGGAATCACCGGGGTCGCTGGCCTGCCCGTGAGCCGTACCCGGTCGATGTGGTTCCAGTCCGATGCGGGGAACGAATTGCGTGACGCTCGGTTGATCCGCCGACGTGCCAACGGGAGTGTCATCGTCCAGCAGCAGATCGGCAGGCGATTCACGAGTAGATGGTGCGGTGAAGGCCACCGGCTCGAAGGCTCGCAGGGCGGTTTCCACGCGGGCGAGTTCTTCCTTGACCTTCGTAATCTTTTGTTCGCGTTGTTGGAAATCGAGCGGCTTGATGGGGCGATCGCCGTGCTGCACTCCAGCGAAGATCGCCTTCATCGAGTAATAGTCGACCTGTGAGATCGGATCGAACTTGTGGTTGTGGCAGCGGGCACAGCCGACGGTCAGACCCAGGAACGCGCTCCCGGTCGTGCTGACCATGTCATGCATTTCGTCGGCTCGCTGCTGCGCGGTCAGACCGGGATCGGGACTCTTCACGCGGTCGTACGCCCCGCCCACGATGAAGCCCGTGGCTTCGTCGATTCCCATGGCGTCGCCTGCCAATTGTTCTGCGATGAACTTTGTATAGGGCTTATCTTCATTGAAGGCGCGGATCACATAATCGCGATAAGGCCAGGCATTGGGGCGAGGTTGATTGGTTTCAAACCCATCGCTTTCGGCGAAACGAACCACGTCGAGCCAATGGCGAGCCCAGCGTTCGCCAAAGTGAGACGACGCCAGCAGGCGATCGACCAGGCGTTCATAGGCATCGGGATTCGTGTCAGCGACAAACTCGTCAACTTCGGTCGGCGTGGGTGGCAGGCCGAGCACATCGAAACTGAGACGGCGGATCAAAGTTGCGCGGTCCGCCTCTGGAGAGGGATCAACCTGGATCGTCTTCTTCAGCTGATCAACCACAAATGCGTCCGCCGGATTCCTGGCCCATGAGTTTGACGTTGGCGGAATGGCCGATCGCACGACAGGCCGGAACGACCAATGGCCAGCAACATCGTCTTCTACGGACGCGTTGTCGGGCCACTTGGCACCTTGATCGATCCACGCGCGCAGCAGACCGATCTGATCGGCCGTCAAGCGGTCTCCCTCGGGAGGCATCAGCATCCCTTCTTCCAGTCCCGCCACGAATCGGACCAGCGGGCTTTCGGCGGACTTGCCGGGGACAATCGCAGGGATATCGCTTTCACCACCTTTGAAGGCGGCCGCTTTCACGTCCAGCCGCAATCCACCTCGTTGCTTCGCACCATCATGACAAGCGAAGCAACGCGACTTCAGGATCGGTTGAACGTCCTTCACGAAGTCGACGACCTGACTGGCGGCCGGCGGAAGCGTCTTCGCATCTTCGGCCACGGCCGACAGTGCGAACAGCATGAGAAACAGTGGGGCGAGTGTCGATTTCATCATGGTGGGATGTCTATCTCATGTCGGGCGGGATGACCTGACCCTAACCAACTCTAGCGGCTTAACAGCACCGAAAGATATTTCTTCAGGTCTTCGTCGGAATCCGCGCTGCCGGTAATTCCGGTGAACGGATTCTTATCTTCAGAGTTTAGCAGACTAAGAACGTTCAGATAAGCGGCACGCTCGCTGGCATAGTCACCGCGCGAATGGGCCAGACCCGCTTCACGTAACAGCTTCTGATAGGGTTTTGTCGGACCATTCTCGCCGCCGATGAAGGATCTTGCGATCTCTTCTCGCGATTGAGCCTTCGAACTGGATTGCTCTTCGAACGAAGGAGGTTCAAGGAACATCATCGCGAGCGACGCGAGCAGGCTGAAGCCGAGGGCACCATACATGATCGCCGGATTCCCCTGCGCGGCCTGCTTACGCTTATCGGCCTTGGGAGTGGTCACTTCCTGCAGAGACAGTTCGGGCAGATGGCCGTCCTCACCCAGTCGGACCAGGGTTTCGCCGGGTCGATCCGTGATGAACTTGGCCACCGCACGGCCGGTTGTTGTATCACCCTTCTTGGTCGCGGTACGACGTTTGTCGGCTGATTTCTTAGGCGGAGGCAGAGCCGCTTCTGGCAGTTTTGTTTCGGCGGCAGCGACGTCGGCCAAGTTCGATTGAAACGCCAACGTCGTCTTCGAGGTCAACTTAATGGAGGCCCGAGCAGGCAGCCAGACCCACTGGTCGGCTTCCAGAGAATTCCCATCCACAGTGATCGCGCCGCCGATCGGTGTGAAAATCGCGAAGCGGCCGTTGCGATTGGCCAGCGATGCCAAGTGCTCACTGACCTGAGGATCGGTCAGCAGGACCTGACTATCGGGACCACTGCCGATATGGATGAATTCTTCGGTCAGCGCGAACGTCTGCCCCCGGTCAGGGCCGGAAGAGACCGTCAGGCTGGCAGTACTAGTGGTCACAGACATAACAGATTCCGGCCCGCGTTCTCGTGAGGTAGGGTGTGTGGAGTCTTCGAAACACCCCATCAAGCGTCGAACCTGTTCGTGGTGTGTTCCGAAGACTCCACACACCCTACACTCTCTTCTCCCGAATTCTTTATTGCATGATATCAGTCGTGATAAAGTTCAACAGGAACGGCCCCAGGATGATCAGTACCGTGGAGGCCATGATTAAAATACCCGGCAACAGCATCTGCACCGCGGCCTCGCCTGCCAATGTTTCTGCACGCTGGCTCCGCTTCAGTCGCAGCACATCTGCCTGAGTTCGGAAGATCTTCGCCAGCGGCGTGCCCAATTGTTCGCCTTGAATAATCGAACCGACGATGCTGGTAATCTCGTCATCGTGCAAGCGGTCTCGCATCGACTCCAGCGAGGCGATGCGCCCTTTGCCCATGTTTAACTCACCGAGAACCCGGCCGAATTCAACGCCGACAGGATGTTCACGGAATTCGTCGACAGCTTGCTTCAGCGCCTGCAGAAAGGTCGAACCCGCCTCCATCAGCAACGTGACGAGGTCCAATAGAAACGGCAGTCGACGTTTGATCAGAACCAGTCGATAGCGAGCGGTGTTCCGCAAGCGTCGACGCAGCAGATAAGCCGTCAGCACGGTGAACATCAGGGCCATCACTGAGCCGGCGGGGCCCATCATCTGGACGCAGACGTAAACATAGGCCGGCATCAGCATCAGGGCCTGCAATTCGATTCGGGCCAGATATTCGGCCGGTGTCCAGAAGCGAGGCAACCCGGCCGCTTGAATCTCGCGACCGATCTCGGGCAACTGATCCGCAAAGGCGCCTCGATTGAATCGAGCAAAGGCTTGAATGACCGGTTGCAGCGTGCGGTACAGCACACTGATCCGGCGCAGTTCGTTGATGCGGTTAACGTCATATCGCCACTCGGAGTCTTGCGTCAGATCTTCCGTCGCCAGCGTTCGCCAGATCGACCAGCCAAACAGAAAGGCCGCAATGCCAAACACCAGCGAAATGATCGCTGGAGGCAATGGATCTTTCAGCAGGACGGATGCCGCGAACAGAGACAAATTCACCAAGCAGACTCCTTGAAGAGTGACTCAGAATTGTACGCCAATCCTGATACTTACCGAAAGAGACGAGTCAGGAAACCCGCCTAGGTACGCAATCGTTGACTGGTGGTCCATTGAGCGCGGAGGAGCAAACCTCCAGGGAGCATTGGATTGAGTTTCCTTACGATTTGGCAGAATTTGTCAGTCCATGGCAGGGTTTTCGGGGG
>CBIHQO010000284.1:0-7761 GCA_966211735.1 uncultured Schlesneria sp. | reverse complement strand
CGGATAACTTCGAGGGGACCCCACCAGCATCGATCGAGATCTTCAACATTGGTTTTAAGAAGGATGACTAGCTTTCCACAGGTTCAAAGTAATGTGAGCCTGCCCCTGATGATGCGACTCATGCCAGGCCAGGATCTGCAGGATCCGTCGTAGAGACCATCCGCGCTCGGTGTACCAGGTGGGGATCGTATCCAGCTCATCATCTTTGATCTTCGAGAGCGTTTCGAACAGATGGGCTCGCGTTGTTGTCAAAACTTCGCGAATCGTCGCCGCATCCGGAACGTCCTGATCGGGCTTGCTGCCGAATTTGAACCGCGGCACCAGATCTGGGTACGCGGGGGCCGTTCCCAACAGCCGTTCAGTCGCAGTCAGTTCTTCGGTGATTCCCACGTGGGTCACCTGCCAGCCAATGTGAGCTCGGCCCGGTCCAGGTTGCCAGGCCAGCACGGCGGCGGGATCTGGTAGCTTCAAGACTTCGTCGAGCGTTCCGAGAAGTCGAATTCGAGTGTACTCCAGCAGATTCAGCATGATGGCAACTTCGCTCACGGCAATTCCTTTGTGATAGATAGACGGATTTGGTCTGGTTAGTGAACGCTCGAACGATGAAGGCGTCAACCCTGACGTCGAACGCCTGAGCTCCCAAGCGAGCGACATCCGCGACAATCTGGGAAGACTTTGCTGGCTGCGGAGTTTCGCCAAGGGACGAATTCTGGTGCGCGCAGGCACCTCTCTTCAGCTCCAAAGCCGTTGGATTCCATAGAACCAGCTGCAGCGGTCTGCCGGAAACCACCGATCCGAACTGATGGAGTGCGGTCTGCACCTCCACAAGAGTCATCACACATCCGCCGCCGTTCTGTCGAACGCCTCTGGCGATCAGGCTCAAGTGGACGGTCACGATACTGCAAGGAGGCACAATGGCGGATTCGGCACGAAACATTAGTGTGATGTCAATCATACCACGCAATTGGCGATTGCTAACGGTCGCCGGAGTGGCCACGGTCGGACTCGCGTGCGGAATCGGTAAGCCCGCGCTTGCTGAACTCTGGAAGCAATCCCGGCCCGAGAGCAAAACGCTTCCCGCCGAGAGTGGCTTTAGCGCCACCATTCGCAAGTTGAAGGCTGACTCACGCCGCGCAGCCGAACAAGGTGATCAAGCGAAGGCGATTCAGCTCGCAGAACGCGCCGCGAAGATTTCGGAAGCGGCTGCTCAAGTCGTTGGCCCTACGGGAGAATGTTCACCGGAGGAAACGGCCCGATTTCTGGCCGAGACTCGGGCTCGACGCGGATCTGTCAATGGTATCGTGGGTCAAGCCACCAGCAAGTCGACCGTTCGACCGTCAGTGCCCGCCGCCCAACAGCCCCCCGCCGCGACCAAAGTTGTGTCGACACCGAAACCGGTCGCCGCACCACAGGTCGCGAAAACCAACGTCGCGCCACCAGTGAAGTCATCGCCGCGCCCGGCAGCCCCACGGGCGCTGGCGCAGCAACCGCGAAAGACTCCGGTTGTTGCCGTCACGAAAGCGGATCCACCGGACCTTCGGTCGCGGTCTGTAGGGATGTCGTTTGCTGTACAAGAGCCGACGACTTCGCTCGACGTTGCCGTCAGTGATCCCGCGCCACAAAGGCCGCAAGAGGCTCGCCAGATTGCTGAAGGCAAGTCCTCGGAATCCGTTGGCGACCTGCTGGTTCAATCGCGATTAGAGGCGGCCGATGGCAACACCGCCCTCGCTCTTCGTTTAGCGGATCAGGCTGTCGCTCAAACGTCGCATGGCTCGTTGTTCGGTCGGGGGGCCAAGCTTGGAGAGGCCGAAGAGGCCGTCCAGTGGCGCGAGCACTTGTTGGCGCAAAAGCAAATAAATGGAGTTCCCGTTGCCAACAGCAAGTCAATTGCACCCTCTGCGGAAGCTCCGACTGCTGCAGTCCAGGTTGCTGCGGTCCAAGACGACTGGCAGTCGGATTCGACTGCTTCCGTCACCCCGCTTCCATCGATCCATGATGATTGGACAGAGCCTCTGCCTCCTGCACCTTCGCCACAGATCCGTCGCGATCACGAACCGGTCCAATTCCATCGGAGCACGATTGCTCGGCAGGGTGAGTGGGTCGATGCGAGTTCGGCAGAGTCGATGGACGCCAATGGGTCGCGAGCCTCGATTGATGCGGTCCCCGGCGAGCCAGCGGAAACGAGCCTTGAGCAGGCACCCGTCATTGAAACGGCAAGCTCAAGCGAAGTTGGCGAACCTTGGCCTGAATTCGTGATCAATGATTTTTCGGCTCAACCGTTGCCAGAAGTGGCTTCGGCAAACCAGGCGATCCCTGCGGTTCCGGTTGTGATGGTGGATGAGCAAGTGGCTCCGATACCGACTGAAGAAATCGCCGAAGCACCGTCCTTCGAACGTCCGCCGTTGAAGTTACGCGGCACCGTTCAACAGATTGCCGGTGAGTTTCCTGCCGAATCGTCTCCCGCGAAACAGCCGAAACAAGTTGCGGGCGTTCGTACAGACCGAGTCGCCGCTGCTTCACCTCCCAGAAAGCAGACAGAACCAACACAAGACGTTGTTCGCCATGTCCCTGCCGTCAATGTGGACGCGATCACAATCGAGGACGGCGCTGGCGAAAATCCTGTTCAACGCTTCCCCGTTCAACGAGTCCTGCGACTGCGCCAGCGTATTGAATCCGCCACCGCTTTGAATCCGGGGGCGTCAAACCAATCCGTTCCCAAGGCATCAGCAGCAACGACTTCTACAAAGTCCGAACAGCAACCTTCGGTATGGAATACTGTCGATCGGGAAGCAGCTGTCGTCGATCGCCCCGAGCAAGTTCAGACGGCATGGGCCGAAGATCCACCGGTACAGCGTCCGGCAGTGAAGGTACGAGAACGCGTGCCAGTCGTCACGGATTCGTTAATTGAATCCGTTCCTAACAGCTCCAAAGTTAAGGTGAAGAGCTCACCTTCGGTCCGCCAGAAAGTTGTCGGTCGTTCGTCGATGATGCCGTGGGTCTCCGCGGGACAAACGAGCACCGGCAAAGCGGAGTCCTCAAAAACCAGCCAAAGTGACTTTCAGCCAGCGACCAGCGATCAACCTCGCATCGCAGTTCCCAGCAGCAGACAACCAGCGCTGGAAGCCCCTATTTCTCAGGTCGGGTACGAACCATCCGTCGCCACCGCAGGTATCGACGTGGCGTCAATTGGCGACAAAGTCGAGACCAAGCGTGGTGCCGCCGAACAAATCGATATTGCACCTCCGCCACCGGTGGCTGAGGAAAAGGATAACTGGATCGAGGATAGCCTCGTTCGCAAACGTGCGGTCTCGAGTGCGACGGTCAACTCCAGTTCATTCGGCCTTATTGATCGACTGGCGTATGGACTGAACCTTCCTGCTTCGACGGTGGTCTCACTCATCGGCGGTGGCGGCCTGCTACTCATCGGAATCGGCTTGGTTGTCGTACGAGCGGCCCTACGGAAACGACATTCAGCCTGATAGCCCCTTGATCATTCTGGTAGAATCGCGAGGCGAGTGGATGTCGATCCGAAGGGGTTCGGCATCGCTCGCTTTCATCTGCCATATGACAAATAAAGGGTGAACTATGCTGATTGGTGTCCCTCGCGAAGTGAAGACCGATGAATATCGAGTCGCGATGCTGCCTGTCGGAGCAGAAGAACTGACGCGAGCCGGCCATAAGGTCTTGGTCGAAACCGGCGCGGGAGTCGGCAGCGGAATCTCGGATGAGATGTACGCGACCAACGGCGCGACCATCGTGAATACGGCGAACGAAGTCTGGTCTGCCGCGGACTTGATCGTGAAAGTCAAAGAGCCGGAAGCCAACGAATGGCCGCTCATTCGCCCCAGCCAATTAATCTTCACGTACTTCCATTTCGCCGCCAGCGAAGAACTGACGCGTAGTGTGATGGCCACTGGCGCGACAGCCCTGGCCTACGAAACACTGCGAGGCCCCAAAGGGGATCTCCCCTGCCTGACGCCGATGAGCGAAGTCGCAGGCCGCATGAGTATCCAAGAAGGGGCGAAGTATCTGGAACGGCCTCAACTGGGACGCGGCATCTTGCTGGCCGGCGTCCCCGGTGTCGCTCCGGCTCATATCGCGATTCTTGGTGGAGGGGTGGTCGGCAAAAGTGCCGCGCGGATTGCGGCTGGCTTCCAGGCGGATGTGGTGCTGCTTGATATCAGCGTCGATCGACTGCGATATCTCGAAGACATCATGCCGCCCAATGTGAACACGCTTTTCAGCGATCGTCACAACATTCGCGAACAATTGCGATTGGCCGATCTGGTCATCGGTGCGGTCCTCGTCGAAGGAGCACGAGCTCCGCGGCTGGTGACGCGCGAAGATTTGAAGCTCATGAAACCAGGGGCTGTGATCATCGACGTTGCTGTCGATCAGGGCGGTTGCATCGAAACGACCAAGCCCACGACGCACTCGAACCCGACTTACGTTGTCGATGGCATCGTTCACTACTGTGTGACCAACATGCCAGGTGCCGTCGGTCGCACGAGTACCTACGCACTCTGCAACGTCACACTTCCCTATGTCCTGCGACTTGCCAATCTGGGACTTGCCGGTGCGACGACCGCCGATCCAGGGTTGGCCAACGCGGTGAATTTGCACAAAGGCCGCATCACGAACCGCCCCGTGGCGGACACGTTCGGTCTCCCCTTCACCGCTTTCGCCCCGTGAGTTGACGCGGGTGCCTCGTCATTTCCCTTGATGCCGCAGTTCATGGAGCCAGCAGAGAGAACATGCGGCGTTGGGATCTTTTCTGCCGAGTTGTCGACAACTACGGAGATATCGGTGTCTGCTGGCGGTTGGCCCGGCAACTGGCTGACCATGATGGTGAGGGCGAGGTCCGCGTCCGACTGTGGATCGATGATCTGGAGAGCTTTGCCAGACTCTGCCCCGCGATCTCGCCTCAATCGCCCGTGCAAACAGTCGGGGCGATTGAGGTTTGTCATTGGTCCGCGGACTTCCCTCAGGTGGACGTTGCTGACGTTGTCATTGAAGCGTTCGCATGCGAGCTTCCGCCCGCTTATATCGCTGCGATGGCTCGAAGGCCGACACCGCCCGTCTGGATCAATCTGGAATACCTCAGTGCCGAAGAATGGGTCGAAGACTGTCACCTGCTGCCATCCCCTCATCCGACCTATCCGCTGAAGAAGTATTTCTTCTTCCCCGGTTTCACCTCTCGAACTGGCGGCTTGCTACGCGAACGCAACCTGATGAGCACGCGAGTCGCTTTCGATGCCGCCGCGGAAGCCGCATTCTGGCAGACCATCGGTATCCCTCCGCGATTGAACGAAGAACTGCGAGTTTCGCTGTTTTGCTATGAGAACCCGGCCGTCCCTGACTTCCTGCAGAGCTGTGCCGAGGGGGTGACCCCGATTCGCATTCTGACATCGCCCGGTGCCGCAACCGAACAGGCGTCCCAGTGGTTGGGACGAGAGTTGGTGGTTGGCAGTCCGGTCCAGGTCGGCGCTCTGACTGTTCATGCGATTCCCTTCCTATCCCAAGACGATTACGACCGGTTGCTCTGGTCGTGTGATGTCAATTTCGTCCGCGGCGAGGACTCGTTTGTGCGGGCTCAGTGGGCTCAACGTCCCTTTGTCTGGCAGATCTATCCGCAGGCCGAGGACGCTCATTTCATCAAGTTGGATGCATTTCTAAACCGGTTCCTGGCGGGGGTTACCGAGCCAACGGTGATTTTGGACTGTTGGCGAGCCTGGAATAGTCGTGGCGGAATCTCGTTTGCGTGGCCGAATTACGTTGCAAACCTCGCTGAGATTCGGCGATACGGCGAAGTCTGGGCCTGTCAGCTTGACCACGCCGAAAATCTTGCCAACAATCTGGTTCGCTTCGTACGTGAGCAACTTTGAAAATCCGTGCGCCGCGGCGTGTCATTGGCCATGGTTGGCCCAGGCGCAGTCTTTTTGTTTAGTCGTCAACTTGGGAAATGTGTCATGAGTGTCAAGCTTGCGGGCGAGCTTCAGTCGGGTAACGTGATTATCGTCGAAAACAACCCCGTCGTGGTGTTGAAAGCCCAATACAACAAGTCCGGCCGCAACTCGGCCGTCGTCAAGGTTCGCATGAAGAACCTGATGACCGAGCGAATTTCGGAAGCCATCTACAAGGCCGACGAAAAGCTCGAAGGGGTGATGCTGGAACGTAAGGACTGCACCTATTCTTACTACGCAGCCCCGATGCAGGTCTTCGTCGATGCGGAATTCAATCCCTACGAAATCCATGAAGAGACCCTCGCCGACATCACCAAGTACTTGATTCCGGACATGACGGACGTTTGCGAAGTGACCTTTTACGAAGGTCGCCCCATTTCTGTCGTGTTGCCAAAGACCATTATTCGCGAAGTCGAATACACCGAACCGGTCGTTCGTGGCGATACCTCAGGCAAGATCACCAAGACCGCTGTCCTGAAGCATACGAAGCACGAACTGCAGGTTTCCGGATTCGTCGAAATCGGCGATAAAATCGAAATCGATACGGAAACCGGTGACTTCAAGAAGCGAATCGCCTGATTCGGTTCAATCAAATGTTCATCACTGGCCCCCTACTTTGGGGGCCTCTCTTTTTCATCGCTGATCATATTGTCGTCAGTCATCCTGACCGCCGACCGAGTCGCCCGAACAAAGACCTGATCGGGGATCGATTCAAAGCTGCCGTCCTCGCGAAAGAGGGCGATTGTTCCTTCGGTTAGCTTCAGCAGTTCTCGAGTTGATTTCGCATCGAGTTCCGGATCGGACTTCCATCCGGCTGGCATCGCGATCCCTGCCGATTCGACGAATCGTTGGCCGGGAATCGCTGGAACCGGCACACCGCGAACCAGTGCTTCCGCCTCTGACGCCGCGAAGCTGAGTTGATTCAACCGGAACTGTGCGGTCGTGGTGGCGTAGTCGCGCCAGGCGGCCCAGGTCGTTCGCAGCAAGTTCGCTTCGGCTGGATTGCTTGATCGCACCAATTGCAAAGGAATGCTGGCCTCCACTCGCGGCGCGAAGGCCGCGGTGGGAAGGGATACCGCCAGCCAGTTCGTGATCGGCTGCCAGGTGCCTGCCGGGAGGCTTGCACGCGGGATGGTCTCACCCCAGCGAGCCAACTGGTCGCCCGACAGCACCAAGTATCGCTCGGCCTCGGTCAGCGATCGCAGCAAGTTGGAAGTCTGCTCGTTGAGTTCGCTTCCTTGCAGCCAGATGCCATCCGCTTCGATCAGGACTTCAACCGCCGGGAGCAACCGCAAGCGTCCCAAGGCCTCTTGCGTTTGGTCATTGAAGTCAATCGAATTTGACGCCAATCGAATCGCCCAAGGTCCGCTTGGCGATTCAATGTCACTCCTGGTTGGTTTGCCCGTCGGCATTCGCATCTCCGGCCCTGGGCCCGTTCTCAATTTGCCTCGGTAACGTTGAAGCGAGGCCAGATCGCCTGAATCTCGTTTCGCAGGTATTCCCGCTGATGAGCGTTCGTGACCCATTCGCAGCGTGATGCCAGCAATCCCAGTTCGTCGCGAAGTTGTGACCGCTCGGCAGAGGGCAATTCGGCGTCATCGAGTCGTGTCACGATGCGTCGCAGCTCGGTTCCCAGCACTTCGGGGTCGGGAGCGTCCGTCTGTCGGGCTCGCGGGTGGCTGCCGGATTGCTCCGCACCACCGGCGGCTGCGATCGCTCCATCAACCAAAGCGGCGATCACTTCCTGTTGCTCGTCGGTGTCCCAGATATGCCGCAGCACCCACAGGTCCGACGGAAT
>CBIHQO010000283.1:0-7781 GCA_966211735.1 uncultured Schlesneria sp. | reverse complement strand
AAAAGTCTTGGAGGACTTTCGAGGCAGAAGCAGGAAGCACCTGCGGATGATTCGCCGCTTTTTCTTATCGAGCGTTCCAAACAATCGCTGGAAAATCTGTTTTTGCCAAGGACGCAGACGAACCTTAGACCCGTAAAAGTCTCCGGTCAGATGCAGTCGTTCGATGAAATGGATCGCATGGTGTGCGGCTTTGGTGCGTGTTATATTCACACACTATCTAGTCGCCACACTCGAATTTCGCCCGAGAACACGAGGATTCTCATCCCATGCCGACACGCCGCTTCACCGATCAGGTCTTGTCTTGCGGCCACTGCGGGAATCGAGGGCGGATGGACATTAAGGGCGAGCACAAAGTCACTGAAGGGGAAGAGTGCGAGACGGGAGACGGCGGCACGCAGTTCAACTACATGGGCGATTCACTCTATCAGATGGTTGCTTGCCAAGCCTGCAATGGGGCAATGCTAATTCGTGCATACGGGTACGATGACACTGTTGGGAAATTTACAATAACTTACCCTGCCGTGGTGCAGTATCCGTCCACAGTGCCTGCAACGATTGTCGAAGCGTTGAATGACGCTCAGAACGTCCGTCATGTTTCGGCGAATGCCTATGGTGCCATGGCGGGAAGAGCTATCGAGCGAATTTGCTTAGAAAATGGATGCTCAAAAGGCACGATGAACGAGAGCATTGATGCACTCGCAACCGCCAATATCATTCCGAAACAACTTGCGAGCCTCGCACACAAGCTGAGAATAATTCGAAACTTTGGAGCACACGGCGGGATCACCAATCTGACGGCGAATGAGGTTCCAGTCGTGGAAGCAATCCTGAAAGCAATCGTCGAATATATCTACTTTGCACCGGAGTTGTTGGCTAAAGCAGCGGAGTTGGTGAAACGCCTTAAGACATGACATTGAAGAATTCACCCCAACCGTTGGAATCGTCCTTCTTCGTGATCGCACAACGAGACCTGCTCGCCGGTGTTAATCCGAATTCGATCTGATACCGCCTGCACACTTCCAGGTTCTTGTTCATCGCCGTGGCCCACGGTGAATACATCGGGAAGTTGTTCACCGGACTCATGATGACTTCGCCACCGTTCGCATTCATCATCTTTTCGGCATGGCGATAGCGAGAGTAGGCACTGGCGTACATCTCGATTGCATCGGCATCGGCACTCGACAAAAGTCCCATTCCATCGAGTTGCTCCACGATCTGATCCCATTTGGATCGAGCTATCTCGTCAAGGTGTTCGGGACGTGTGGGCCGATCCTTCGGTGGCTCAGGCTCTGCTTGATGCCGTCTCCGTTTGTGTGGATCACCTTTCAGATCGTTTAGTGCTTTGGGCTGTGGTATTCTTCCTTGGGTCATAGGAATAGATATAACTGCAACAAAGGTTTTTGTGATCCGAGATGGCATTCGACACGTTATTAGTCGGAACCCCGTCTTACACCGCCACTCTCGATTGAGCCTGTTGATGACCATCGCAACCTATGCCGAAGTCAGATCGAAATTAGGGAAAGGCAGAACTCATCTCCTGCTCGGCAACGGATTTAGTATCTCCTGTGAACCATGCTTCGGGTATGGGAGCCTCTACGAATTCGCAAAAGCCAACGGCCTAAGTCCCACGGTACAGGCAGTATTTGAACGGCTGGGGACAAATAACTTCGAAGGTGTAATGCGACTGCTTGAAGACGGGGCATGGCTGGCAACGCACTACGGTCTAACTGGCGGCACGAGCACGCCAACTCAGATTCTGGACGATTTGGACAGCGTGAAGGTTGCGTTGATTTCAGCAGTGGCGAAGACGCACCCTGACCATACGGGAAAGGTGCCAGATCAGAAGAAGACTGCCTGTGTGTCTTTCCTGAGTGATTTTCACAATGTTTTTACGACCAACTATGACCTGTTGTTGTACTGGGTCGAGATGCATGGCCATGGAAGCCTTCAGGGACAAGATGGCTTTCGTCAGGACGAAGATGGAGAGTACGACAATTATGTTGTCTTCACTGAACACGTCGGGGGCAACAAGGGCTTGTTCTTCATTCACGGTGCTCTCCATCTCTATGTTCAACGTGGTGAAGTGCGTAAACACTGCTGGAGTCGGACAGGAACTTCATTGCTTCAGAATATTCGGGCTGGATTGGACGCAGGACAGTATCCGCTTTTCGTGGCCGAAGGAACTGCTGACAAGAAACTGGAGCAGATTCAGCGGAGCGGCTATCTCTCATATTGTCTCGGGAAACTGGAGCGAATCGAAAACGACTTGGTCGTGTTCGGATTATCGTTTGGAGACAGTGATAGACATATCTGTGATGTCATCGCTCGAAATCGAGGACTCAAGAGATTGTTCGTTGGTCTATACGATGATGAACGAAGTTCCACCAGTCTCGAAGTTATGCGAAACGTGGCTGGAATCGTGGAACATCGCAATCGATTGATTGCTACGACACGGGGCAGGGGCCTGTTAGAGGTGACGTATTTTCAGGCCCGAACTTGTCCGGTGTGGTCTGCGTGCCCCTAAGCGACGATACGCTTTAACACCAACCGCCTGAATATTGCCGCAGGAATTTGCGGAACGACTGCATTGCCGAGTGCTCTCACTCGGTCCAGCCAGGTGGATACCCCATCATCAATTCGGGCAATAAGGGGTTCAGAACATACTTCTCTGGCGGTGCGGATTGCTTCCCACTCAGTCCAAGACAATAGCCCTTGATTCGTTGAGTCAATGTTCCCGCCGTTTCCCAGGAATCTGTCAGACGCCCCTTCCTGATATTGTGAATTCGTGATGGACTCCCGCCATCCGTCGCTGTTGGTGTAGGCAACAACCCACACACGTCTGCGGACATGACAGGCTCCGAGGGCTGAAGCTGGAACAACCGCCCATTCGACATCCATCCCGAGTTCGGCCAGCGGACACAGCACGAGTTCGTAACCGTGAGTGAGTAACTGCGGGACATTTTCAATAATGACAACTTTGGGTTGTATCTCCCGAATAAGCCGCAACATTTGAAACCAAAGACCGGAGCGACTGCCGGACAATCCACGTTGACTCCCTGCCGCAGACAAGTCTTGGCATGGGAAGCCGCCCGTGATGCACCAATCGGGTCCGTATTTATCTCGGAGCTTGTGTCCGTCGATGCTGGTGATATCCCCTTGGGCGATGGCTTCGGGGAAGTGCTTTTTGAATATCTTGATGGCATTGGGTTCGATCTCGCTGTAGTGATGACTGGTCCAGGTGATCCCGGCCAATCTTGCCCCGAGCGAGAATCCGCCAATTCCTGAAAACAAATCTAAATGGTTCATGCGAGTAGGTAGGGGAGCTACTCGCATTTTTCAGAACAGAAAATAAACAACCCCGGATTTTGGTCCGGGGTCGGGAGTCAGATGATTTTCATGATTGGATTAGGAGCTTCGGAAAATCTCCTGTCAGGTTCTTGTCGAGTGCCATAAGGCGGGTCAAGATGGAACCTCTGACCACAACCACGGCATGTTGTCGGGTCGTCGATGTGGGAACCGCTTTTCCCTCTCTGGTAGATGAAGAGAACCGGGTGCCCGCAACTGTCGCACTTCCAAGCGACATTGTTGCCCTCTGCGTGTACATCGACCTGTTGTCCATTCCGTTGAAATTGACTAACTATGGCAGCACCGTCGAACGTCCAGCCCATTTCTTACCTTTCCCGGTGTATTTCGAAATCGCTACGATGGCTGCGGATTCTACCCCCCACCCCCTAAATACGCACGAAAAATGGGAACGAGTCGCTGCGTATACTAGGCGGAAACATTGGGGAGATTTACCCCACCTCCCCTGCTATCGATGAAAGTAAGGGCTATGGATTACTGGCTTATCGAAATGTTCAGCATGTGGTATTGGGTGATTTATGGCCTGTTGACATTGTATTTCTTGGTCTTTGGAAAACAGGACTCTGACACATGGCATTATGTTGGTGCAGTGATTGCCTGCGTGATTGGGGTAATGGTGTACCGTGCAGATTACTACGCCAACAGCAACATCACGGTAAGCGTCGCACCTGGGGATGTGCCTGATCAACTGGCTGCCAATCACTTACTCCGTGAAAAGGATGACAAGAGTGGTCCTATGGTCATGCATGAAGTAACGTTCCACAATAGTGAGAGGGGCCTGATGTTTTGGTCAAGATTCCACGACAAAGGTTGGAGTGGGAACGGAACAGTGGAGACGCCGTACGCCAAATCCGATCCTTGCTTCGTAGAAAGTGCGTCCTCAGTCGTCGTCCCATTGGGCTTGCCACTCACAAATGTGGAGAAGCGACGCAGCGAGATAGCAGCAACTTTAATCATCCCAACCAAGTATGCCGAAGCATTTGAACCTACACCAAGCCGGAAGGAATCAAAGTTCCAAGACGCAGCAGAGAAGTTGGAATTCGCCGATGGCGTCGAAGAAGTGAAACTAACTCTGACTGAAAAGCACTCATACGTTATCGCATGGCGTTGGCTCAGTTCACAAGGTTTGGTGGTAGGTACCGGGGCCTTCGCTGTTGTTTCGACTGTCTGGGGAATATTTTATTTTCTATTCAAAGAGAGCGTCGACGAAGCCAAGAAGAAGATCGATAAAAAGCTACTCAAAGGTTCGACGCTTACTCCCCTCCAAGAGAGTGACGACCCGAAGCCAACTGACGTTCCCTCGTAATCCTTGAATGGCACTTTGCCGTGAGGGCTTCCAGGTTCGACATGTCATACGCAAGTTGTGGAGCAATCTTACGGTCAATCCGGTGATGTACCTGTTGGGCAGCCCGACCGCAGCGTGATGCACATTCGCAAAGTGGCGTGATTCTCAATTTCGCAGCACGCACTCGCCGCCAACGTGCTCCAGAGTAGAATGCACGGTCAGCTTGTCGTTGTGGATCGTCTTCAATTGATGGACGGTTGGCGGCTCGATGGGTGGGAATTTGGTTTGGCATACAGGTATGTATGCCTCTCGTTATTTCCCTTTGGAGAGGGGCTTCGCAGATCGCTTAGGAAACCACGAAGATAGATAAGTCCACCATTGTGGTGGTTCGAGCGGTGTCTCTTTCAGTGCTTTTTGCACTTCGAGCCTGAGCAAGATGTTTTGATAACGCTGTATGTTGAACCACCAGCCGCAAAATCCGATAAGTCCGACGACATAACCGACTGTTTCCAGCACCGCCAACTCTGCCAAGCGTTCCTTCAACATATTGGCTTTGAGCTTCAAACGTTCCTTCAAATGACCATCCAAGCTGTTCAGTTCCCGGCTGCGTTCCGCTTTTTCTGGATGATCCTTGCGAACGCCATCGACGAGTTGCCAAATGTAGGCTTCGCCTTCTTTATCGAACTCTTCCCTTTCTTGGGCATTCCAATAATTCGCCGTAACGACTGCCACCAGACCTGCGATGGCCATGAATTTATAGAGACTGTCTGTCGGCATGCTTGGAAATGTCATCGTTAATCCTGAGTCACGTGGCAGGTTTCGGCTTTGCTCGTTCTGCTGCCTCTTCATCCAACGTGTTGCGGAAGTGTTGAATCAAGTCATCCACGGACCGCTTGTTGCCGGGCTTCGCCTCAGTTCGAACGTAGTGCCTTGGTGACTCAACTTCCAGCGTGGCGTATGGTTCGTCTTCGTTGAGATATGTCGTGTAGTGGAATTCCAGCAGCCAAGCGATTTCGTGAGCGTCACCGTCCGTACAATAGAGTCCGAAGTGTCCAACCAACCTCTGTGGTTCCTTTGTGACACGCAGTTCGCCCTCAAAATGGTCGAATCGAACCGACTCACCTGCTGGAATCATCTTAAAGGCGACACATGCACTCTCCTTACGTTTGGCGGGAATCACTTTGTCGTTAATGATGAGTTTTTCCGGAAACGTCATCACCATAACCTGGAACGCTGGTCCCCTTCCGACGTTTCGAATTCTCAAGAAGTCGTCGGTGTCCGGAACGAACGGCGGGCGGATTGCTCCACTTGGCTGCTTAACTGGAGTCATCGGATTCTTTTTGAACTGTTCAACGTCTTCGATGTGATTGAGACCGATCTTAAATCGATCTGCGAGGGGTTCAACGATAAGCAGTGGCAGGATTTCCACCGTCGTCATCTTTTCGTTGGTCGCCTGAAGAACCTGGATCTGCTTTTCGAGTAGCTTGGTGCTTGTGTCGTTCTCTGACTTCGACCAGAGAGTGTGGATCAATGCGACGGCACCGAGTGCAACGCCAAGCACCTGTGCCGAGTTTGAATAGTGCTGGGACTTCTCGTGGGGTGATCGAAGTACCACAACCAACGTCAGTACCACGACCACTCCAATCAGCAGATAGACCATCTTCATTTTCCACTTTCAATTTCGTGCGTCAGTTCGTTGGACTGAGATGCTAACGAAACTTCGTCGGCGGTGGATCAAACCTGAGCAAGCGGTCTGAGGAAACGAAAATGAGTGCGACCAGTCGATTGAATTGTTTAACACCAATGGTCGTTTACTCGCTCTTCGGAGCCTCTTTTTGGACCTGATATCGCAAGAGTAAATCTTGAGGTCGTTGGATCGTCCGATACCAAGACACAAATCCCCAGATAGAAAGAGTAAATCCGATCACGCCCGCAATAATGGCCACTCTCTTCAGTGGCTTTTGGAAGTCCATCCTTAGCCAAAGAATCTCCGCTGATAGTGCGTGTTCCCGGAGTTGCTCTCTCAATCGCTGAATGGTCTGACGATCAAACTCGGGTTTTATTTCCGCTTTAGATTCAGGTTCTGATCCTGCGTCTGCCTCGTGTACCCGATGGTCTGGCGGCATGTATCCGATCATTGCTTCGTCCCAACCAGCGAGTGCAACTCGGTAGGCCGCACGGTCTTGCCCTTCACATAAGACACGCAATTCCGAACCGGGTTTTACGGGGATGTAGCCAGCTTCATGCGTTCCCAAACCAATTCGGAGTTTGAAGGGTTTGTCTGAGTTCCCTTTCAAGATTGACGCAAATCGGTTCATCTCGGTTTCTAGATCACCGATGTATGCGATGTACTGCCCTCTGGAAACAGCCTCTTCTCGCAGTATGGCTTCTTCCATCGACCAAATTGACCAGAACGCCCCTGCGACGACGGCAATGCCACTCAGTGCTGAGAATTTGTAAAGATTGTCGGTAGGGAGATTTGGAAACATCGCTAGTCCTCTTTTGCCGACATGAACAGCGTCCAGTGAGCTTAACGCATCCCGAAGACAACGGATCACAACACGGGGGCAGATCCGTACTGCCTCGGTGAAGTAATGAGCGTGAGCAAGAATCGTTGATTTTCGTCATCGGACGAGCGTGGTCGATTGAATTAACTCATGTTCTTGCGGCCTTCGACTTAAAGAACAGAAGTCGACCTTTCCGAAATCCGACGACAGGAAAGTCTTTCAACCCATTGTTGAGCACGTCAAGTTCTCTTTCGACTTCATCAGCTTGCATTGTGATGTCATTGAATTTGTCCTTCTCAACTTCATCAATGCTAAATCTGATTGCCTCGATGCTGGCAGATGTTGTGTGGGCCAGTCTATTAGCATAGTCGGACAAGAGTACTAGTCGAAGTTGCGTGTCAATGATGGCATTTTCCATCTGCCACAAACGAGAGAAGAATCCGTAGATTGCGGTCAAAGCAAACAGGGCAGACGCAGTCAGGTAGAAATTCCCCACGACGACCTCTTGTAGAATTTGCTTATGGGCGTTTTTGTTATTCTTCTCGATATGCTTCTTGATTTACTCTTCCGTTTTTTAGTTTTCGAACTGTATGCCGTGCGTTGCGAACATCGTGTCACCCAAATCG
>CBIHQO010000282.1:0-7811 GCA_966211735.1 uncultured Schlesneria sp. | reverse complement strand
TTCATCAAAGATCAGCACCGGGGGATCGTGAACGATGGTCCGTGCGATCGAAACTTTCTGCTTCATTCCCGTCGACATCTTCGAACCGAGGACATCGCGGATATTGTTCATCTGCAGTCGGTCGAACAGGTGTCCGATCCGCTCCTGCAACGCCGCTTCCGGGATTCCATAGAGCCGGCCGAAATACTCGACCATTTCCCAAGCGGTCATCCGATCGTAGATGCCGGTATTATTCGACATGAACCCGATTCGCGCACGGACTTCGGCGGGATGCTGCGCCACATCGTAACCGGCGACGAACGCCGTGCCACTCGTCGGACGCAAGACTGTACTCAGGATCCGCAGGCAGGTGGTTTTGCCCGCGCCATTGGGGCCCAGCAAGCCAAAGATCTCACCCGGTTGCACATTAAAGCTGACGCCGTCCAGCGCGGTGAATCCGCCGGTCTGCAGATCGGCAAAACGCTTCGACAATCGTTCGACCGTGATCACGAGATCTGTCCTGTGGGGAAATGATCCAACGGGCCTCTTGCCTTCGTTTCACCGCGTGAGCATCGCTCCGCGCGTGATCGGACAGGACTCGCAAGCCGCGCGGGGCCATCCCCACGGTCAAACGATCCGATCCAGATGGGGAAGTTTAGCCCGAGAACCCGCTCGCGGAACGGGCTTGTTTCGAAATCGCCACAGATAACGTCAATTCAAGACAGGCAGCACCGGCCGTGGTGGGGTGGAGGTGGTCGTTTTTTGATCAGTCGAGTCGTCTGAATCGATATATTCGTAATAGACGTTTCGCTGTCGCGGGGTATAGCCCGCATCCCGGATCAAGCTCCTGATCGTCTCCAGCGTCAGATGATGCACCGTCCCCGCCTCGGCGACGACGTTTTCTTCGATCATCAGCGAGCCCATATCGTTGGCGCCGAAGTGCAGGGCCAGGCCGCCGATCTTTTCTCCCTGAGTCACCCACGATGATTGGATGTTGGGGAAGTTGTCCAAATATAACCGAGCTACCGCCTGCGTCTTCAGGTACTCAAATGAGCCTGTCGGCGGGATATGGGCCATGTCCGTATTGTCCGGCTGGAACGTCCAGCAGATGAATGCGGTAAAGCCACCCGTTTCGTCCTGCAATTGGCGCAGTCGTTCCAGATGTTCAATCCGTTCGGCCAGCGTTTCCAGATGACCGAACATCATCGTGGCCGAGCCCTTGCCCCCCAGGAGATGCCATTCGCGACAGACATTCAGCCATTCGTCGGTGAGGCACTTCCCGCGAGTCATCGCCTTGCGCACGCGATCGACCAGAATTTCGCCGCCACCACCGGGCAAGCTTCCCAGGCCCGCCGCTTTCAGTCGTTCCAGCACGGTTCGGACTGGCAGCTTCGACAGTTTGTGCAACGCATGGATTTCGGGAGGCGAGAAACAGTGCAGGTTGACCTGCGGGAATCGCTCTTTCAGCGACCGCAGCAGATCTTCGTACCATTCCAGTGGCAGGTCGGGGTTCATGCCGCCTTGCATCAGGATTTGATCGCCACCGAGGGCCACAGTCTCTTCGATTTTCTTATAGATCGTTTCCTTATCGAGGACGTAGCCTTCGGGGCTTTTTGGCTTGCGGAAGAACGCGCAGAAGTCGCAGACCGCCGAGCAGACGTTGGTGTAGTTGACGTTCCGATCGATGTTGTACGTGCGGTAGGGTTCCGGGTGTAACCGCGTCGTCACCGCCTTGGCCGCTTCGCCGATCGACACGAGGTCATGCGATTCCAGCAGAGCCAAACCTTCGGCAGCAGTCAGTCGCTGACCCGCCACGGCCTTATCGAGGATCTCTTTCACCGATGTCATTATCTGCCTGTTACCTTCGTCATTTCGCTGCATTGAATCTGTCTTGGGAGGGCGAGGCTCCTGCCGAGCCGCGCATGTTATTGTGCGGTCCTCGACAAATCTCGGCTTCCAAGGAACTTATCAGTTATTGGGCTCGAATACCTGGTGTGGCACGTCCCTGAAGCTTTGTGAAGGGCGTGGGGATCTATATCCCATTAAGACCACGCCCTTCGAAGACTCAGGGACGTGCCACACCTCCCGAGCCGTTCATGTTATTTTGCGACCATCGACAATCACGGCTCGGCAGGAGCCTCGCCCTCCCAAAAGTCGCTCGCTACTCACTTCCCACTTCACATGTCCGAAACCGCAACTCGACACCTTCGGGAGCCATCTTCAGCCCGGAGGCCAATTCATAAAACAGCTTTAATCCGTTTCGTTCGGCGGATCCCAAATGATATTGCAGGTTCTCCGAAAGGTAACTGATGGTGGTCGGCAGCGACAGTCCCAGCAACGGCGCTTCACGTCGAGCAATCCCTTCCAACCGCTCCATTCCAAAGTCACGCGAGCGGCCCAGAGCCTCTTCCACGTCCGCCAGTCGATGATCCTGGGCCGAATCGGGCAAACGATCGCTGGCGACCCACATTGCGAAGACGAACGGCAACCCCGTCCATTCGAACCACTCTTCACCCAGATCCCACGTTTCCGGAAACTTCTCGGCAGGGGGCAGAATCGCCCGATCACCGATCAGCAGGATCGCATCGGCGTCGCTGTCTTGAGTGCGATAATCCAAGGGCAATGGCTGCAACTTCGGGAAAACGCCATGACGCTCGGCCAGCATGATTCGGGCGAGTGTCGCACTCGTCCGCGATCCTTCGTCTAAAGCCAGCGATCGAATCTCGCCCCAGGGAACGCGACTGTAGAGTTTGACGCTGAGCACCGGACCATGAGCCGCCACGCACGCATCAGAGATCACCTCGTAGTTCTGGCCGCGAAAGTATTCGATGCTGGGGATCAGGGCGACATCCAAGCGGCCTTGAGTCAGGTCGTCGGCCAGCCGGCTGGGGTAATCCAAACGCAGATCTGCCACGGGGGCCAGCAGTTCCGGCAGACCTTCAATCAGCGGTTTCGAATTCAAATAGTTGACGGCACCGATTTTCAATCGGCCGCCGAGGGCGGTTTGTAGTGCGGGGCGCACGTCTGGATCGCGTTCAAACATGGGTCAGACTCAGCGGTTTTCTGCTCGCGGGATGCCACGGGTAGGTCGGATGCGCTCTAAGGCATGATTTCGTATCCATCCAACTCTGGTCGGCGTGCACCGAAACGATTTTCGTGAACGCACCGAACGCGGAACAGAGTTGGCATTCCTCAAAGTCGCGATTAGGATGCGTCCACTTTCAGCGGCCCGCAAGGAAGGGACCGCAAGTTCGTCTCGGCATTAACTGATGGATGCGTTCTGCCGAAAGGATTTTTCAGTGGCCCTGCCTCCGCTTCAGATTGCAATTGTCGGTTTGGGTAATGTCGGAACCGGCGTCGCCAAAATCCTGACGGAACATCCGGAACGAATTCGCCAACGCTCAGGGCGTTCAGTCGAAATTCGTCGAGCCGTCGTGCGCGACCTCTCCAAACCCCGCGATGTGAAGCTGAATCCCGGCGTCCTGACGAACGACCTCGAATCAGTCATTCATGATCCGAACATTCAGGTTGCGGTCGAGTTGATGGGGGGAATCCACCCCGCTCGCGAAGTCATGCTCGCTTTACTGGCTGCTGGCAAGGACGTTGTCACCGCCAACAAAGCGTTGCTGTGCGAGCACGGCGACGAAATCTTCGAATGCGCCAAGAAATACGGCCGCACGGTCTGCTTCGAAGCGGCTGTCGCCGGGGGCATTCCGATCATCGCTGCCGTCGGTCAGTCGATGGCCGGAAATCAGATTCTCGGTATCCAGGCCATTCTGAACGGGACCACCAACTACATTCTGTCCGAGATGCTGCTGCGCGGACAGTCGTACGAAGAGGCCCTGGGCCAGGCGCAAGTCCTGGGCTATGCCGAAGCCGACCCGACGCTCGATGTGAACGGCACCGACGCCGCTCAAAAGCTGGGAATCCTGGCGCAGCTGTCGTTTGGCTGCAAAGTCACGGCCGCTGATTTCCATGTGTCCGGCATCGATAAGCTGGAGCGAACCGACATCCAGTATGCGAAGGAACTGGGCTATACGATCAAGCTGCTGGCGCGAGTCCACCTGGTCGACGGGCGTCTCGAAATGAGCGTTCGCCCCACCTTGATTCGTGTTGATCGGCCGTTGGCGCAGATTCACGGTCCGTTCAATGCAATCCTGCTCGAAGGTGATGTCGTCGGGCCCGTCTCGTACTCAGGTCGTGGCGCGGGTCAGCTTCCGACCGCGTCTGCTGTCGCGGCCGATATCATCGATCTGGCCATCGGCCGAGCTCAATTGACGTTCGCGTGCCTGGATCTGTGGCGTGAAAAGTCACCGTTCGACTTGGTGCCACTCCACGAAACAGCCAGTCGTTACTTCATGCGATTGACAGTGGAAGATCGTCCGAATGTGATGGCCGAAGTCACTGGCGTGCTCGGTCGACATGGCATCAGCCTGGCAACGGTGATCCAGCCGGAAGCTCCCGAAGTCGACGACGCCTCGGCGGTGCAACGAGTGCCACTGATCATCATGACCCATCGCACGTCTGCTGGTAGCCTGGCCGCCGCAGAACGGGAACTGGATCAACTGGCGGCGGTGCATTCACCTCGAATGGTCCTCGCCGTCGCGGATTGATTGCCATGACATCGGGGTAGGGTGCGTGCAGTCTTCGGGTACTGTCCTGGCTTTGTGGCGGTCCTGAATCCCGCGTTCGTGGCTGCCAGCGAATCAGGTAGGCGGTGATAAGGGTCAGTGGGGAGAACGATTGATCATCACTGCCATTTGCCGAGTTTCACTTTGACGATGAGCTCCTTGTTCTTTCGAATCACCGTCAGGTCGACCTCGTCGTCAGGCTCTTTTCGGGACATCTCCTTCACCAGGTCATCAAAACCCGTGATCAGTTCGCCGTCAAGCTGCTTGATCACGTCGCCTTCCATAAGGCCTGCTTTGTTTGCAGGGGACATGGCCATGACCCGCCCGATGAGGCAACCATCGACTGGCGGTAAGGTACTTGGAGAAATGCCAAGGACTGCGTTGCTACGATACTTAATCGCCAGAGCTGGGAATGTCTTCTTCAACTCGGCCAGCCGCACTTCTGAAATATTTGGACGCCCCGTGATGTAAAGCGCGGACAGTTTGGGAAGCCGCTCGATCTGCTTGAGGCCCTCATCGCCACCCGTCCAGTTCTTGTCGATGAGGACATACGAAAGTTCTTGCTCAACCTTCCGATCTTTCGCGACGCGATCTACCGTTGGCGACTTGAACACGACTTTCGCACCGAGCTTCGTCAACTCCGCGATCGCCTGCTTCTCGGACTCGTTCATCGTTCCGTCGAATGATCCAGACGCAATCAGCGACACAACCATGATTGAGTAAAAACCAGCCATCTTTGCCTCCGTTGTGACCCGGCAAGTTGCAGATCATGCTCATTATTATAGATCGCTAACAATAAACAATCACGCTTTCGCCGCAATCTCGGTTGTGGCATTCAGAGAACTCATCACCAGCGAGACGACCCCCGCCTTTCGTCGCCAACCGTGGAAGAAGGTGTGCATGGGGGATTCAGTCCCAGGATGCACCGGTCTTCGGAACTCATCACGTCTGCTGGTAGCCTGGCCGCCGCAGAACGGGAACTGGATCGACTGGCGGCGGTGCACTCGCCACGAATGGTCCTCGCCGTCGCGGATTGATTGCCATGACATCGGGGTAGGGTGCGTGGAGTCTTCGGAACGCACCACCTGTTGTTAATAAGATGGTGTGTTCCGAAGACTTCACACACCCTACTTGATCGGCATTTCGTCGAACTCGTTCGAAACCGCTGAATCGAGCTGATGTGCCGCCCTTTCAGGGCTTGTCGATTTGGCGGTCTGCCTTTCCCCGGGCGTTGCCCGGGGCTGATTTGTGGTGCCCCTCTCGGGGCGGAAGACGGCCACATTGATGGTTCGCTCAACCTTCATGGCCTGTGTCACGCGGTTCATTCGCCCTGAAAGGGCAGACACAGACCAGCCCCGGGCAACGCCCGGGGTACGAAGTGTGATTCACCTTCAGCGCTGAAAGGGCGAAATAACTGCGGCCGTTAACAGAAATAGAATTGGTGCTCACCAGCGAAACGGCTCACGGTTAATTAGGAGGATGGTGTGTTCCGAAGACTCCACACCCTACTTGGCCGCCTTGGCCTTCAGTCGCTCCAACTCGATTTCGGCCCCCAAGCGACCGGCCCGTGCTTTCAGGACAGCGAATTCAGATCCTCGAGCTGACTCTTTCCTGGCTATCGCAAGCTCTTCGTATTGCTTCAACGCTTCGACGTAGCTTTCGTAGAACTGAATTCGCTGTGCATCATCGTCGGCGTATTCGATTTGTGCTTGAAGCAATTGCTGTCGTGCTTCGTAGGCGACTTCAAGCAACACTCTCCCATCCCGTACGAGTACGCCCGCACTCTCGGCCATGGCCGACAGCACATTCAGACGCTCTTTCTGCAGTTCTTTGATCTTTTTCGTCGACTCAGCCTCGTTTTTGGCTCCGCCGGTGTCCTGAGAGTTGGCGGCTGAAACCACCAAAGCCGTTGCCATCAGCATCACGATCAATGCAGTCGCTTTCATAGTCGTTCTCCGAGAATTGGACGAATTGGTTGCCGTAGAATTAGAACATGGTCATCTGCACATCTTGGAGGCATCGGGTGACTTCTTGAAAAAGGGCCGGCCCCTTGGGCCTAAAGACAATGAACTGAACGACGGCATGCGCTAGCTATTTAACAGTTCATTGAGTCGTTCGCCGTATTCGTCGACCAGCAAATGCTGGAACTCCTCTCTCAAGACTCCTCCATAGGTTTCGATGAAGGTGCTCCGGTCAATTTCCGGACCACAGAATCCTCGCGTACGTTTCACCTTTCGACTCGGACAATACTTCCTGATCAACTGATCTAGTTTTTTCGCTTTCCGCGAATCGCTATCGGCGATGATTACATACGGTGGAACACCTTGATCTATCCACAATTGAATCTCGCAGTCATTTTTGCGAAAGCCAAACGTGACCGATCGGATGTCGTTATTCGCCGGTGGCATCTCCAGTACGAACTCATAATCTCGCACTAAAAATCCAAAGAATGGCTTCACTTCGTGAATGTAGTATTCTTCCCATGTATCGTAAGTATTCATACCGCGTAATTTCGCTACCGCACAAACTGAAATTCGGGTTGCATGATGATTGCCCAGAGTAAGTCCTGGACTCGCTGTTCATCGGGCTTCTCGCCTAGCAGATCGTGCACAACAGTCAGTTCTTCGGGCGCTGGGTTTCTGGAATATGCGGTGCGGAACAACCAGACGCCGAGTGGTTCCGTGACAGTTGCTGGGCGTGACAACAGCGTCTGAGCTCCCTTCGCGAGATCATCTGCTAGCGTTTGTCCATTAGCGAGATCAATGGCTTCCAAGGTTGTCAGGTCACTCGGCCGCATGCTGACAATCTGGTCTCGATTGGGGCGACCGAGTGACCGCATTAGCGCATCACTCTTCACGAGCGAGGCTCGGACCATGCGGACCGAACCCCCGGCTGCTTGAGTCAGGATGGCCAATATCTCTGGGTTCACTCGACCGGACCACACGCCGGGATTCTCGACGACGGCGGCGGCTTTCCAGTCGGTCGGCGGCTTCTTGAATTTGCCGTTCCCCTCCGGCACGGAGGCCGTCCACTCCCATTCCGCATTCGTGGCGATCGACTGCTCACTCTTGTCCGGCATGCGCAGCACCGCTTCAAAGACCAGGGCTGCCGGGTTCGGAGAGTCGCCGCCGTTCTTGGCAACGATCAGGATCTCGTTGGCCCCCGCCTTCAGAGCCCCTTCAAACGGAACCGTCTCGACCG
>CBIHQO010000281.1:0-7821 GCA_966211735.1 uncultured Schlesneria sp. | reverse complement strand
TGATGCTGGTCTGGCTACTGAAACAATATGCTCCGTTCTTCGAACAGTTGTCGGGAGCATCGACAGGTGATTCGCGAGTCTTCCTGACCGCCCGGATGGCTCTGGCAGCGATGGTCTCGTTCCTCACGGCGCTCATCTGTGGCCCCATCGCGATCCGCTGGTTGAAAGGTCGCTTCCGAGAGCGGATCGACAGTGCCTCTGCCCGACTCAACGAACTGCATGCGTCGAAAAGCAACACGCCGACGATGGGCGGTTTGTTCATCGTGGCGGGGATCGTTGTCGCGGCGGTTGGCTGTGGCGACCTTTCGAATCGCTACCTGCAGCAGGCGTTGATTCTGGTCGTCGGCTTCGCAGCGATCGGAGCGATTGATGACTGGATCAAGATCAGCACACGTAAACGCGGTGTGACGGCGCGTCAAAAGTTCTCGGCTCAGATGATTTTGGCGATGGCCGTCAGTAGCTGGCTGTACATGGTTCAATTGAGCCAACCGCAGGGGTTGGAGTTGATCTTTCCGATCGGTCGCCAAGGCATGTTCATTGGTGTCGCGTTCATTGCCTGGGCCGCATTCGTGATCGTGGGAAGTTCGAACGGCGTCAACCTGACTGATGGCCTGGACGGTTTAGCGGGCGGCTGTCTGATCTTCGCTGGCTCAGCATTCGCCGTGCTGACCTATCTGAGTGGTCACCGCACGATGGCGGAATACCTGGACATCCCGCACATGGTGGGAGCGGGAGAGTTAAGCGTCCTCTTCGCGGCCATGGTCGGGGCGATGCTCGGCTTTCTGTGGTACAACTGCCATCCCGCCCAAGTCTTCATGGGCGACACCGGTTCGCTGCCGACCGGGGCCTTGCTGGGCTATGGAGCACTGGTGATCCGACAGGAAGTGTTGCTGGTTATTATTGGCGGTGTGTTTGTCATCGAGACGCTGAGCGTCATCGCGCAAGTCACGGGTTTTCGGCTCACAGGCAAACGGGTTCTGTTGTGCAGTCCCCTCCACAATCACTTCGTCTTTCGAGGTGATCCCGAGACAAAGATCGTCGTGCGTTTCTGGATCAGTTCGGCGTTGCTGGCACTGCTCGGGCTCGCCAGTTTGAAGATTCGCTGAGTCGTTTTTTGCCGGCAACAGGCGACTCACATTCGCGCCAATTGCCATATTCATCACGTCCGACACGTGTCGCGGCCACATTGCAGGCGAAGGCGATTTCCCTCGAAGTTCAGGCAAGGGACTGCCGATGGGGACTCGAATGGACTCGTTCTCGTCCTCCGCCAGAGATCCCCACCGAACCATTCGACATGATGGATTTTCAACGGCAACTGTTTGTCGCCCTGACACTGCTGTTAGTCGGCTTCGGCCTGCTGATGGTGTACAGTGCCAGCGTCACTTCGTGGCCGACGCAGTTTGAGCGTGTTTACCTGTCGCGCCATCTGATGTTCCTTGGCATCGGATTGGTGGCCGCGATCATCGCCGGAACACGGCCACCGGAATTCTGGAAGCATGTCGCGCCGTGGCTGTTTGTTTTGACAGTCCTGTTGCTGCTGGCGGTGCTGGTCCCGGGAATCGGTTCACGCGTGAAAGGAGCCCAGCGCTGGGTTCGAATCGCGGGGATCTCGGTGCAGCCATCTGAACTCGCCAAGATTGCCGTGCCTCTGATGCTGTGCTGGATCCTCGATCGGAATCGGTCGCGATTGAATCATCTGGTGTTGGGAACGATTCCGTTCGCGATTCCAACAGTGATGGCGGTTTCGCTCGTGCTGATCGAACCGGATCTGGGGACTGCGCTCTTCCTGCTTGGAGGCGCGACCTTGGTTCTGCTTGCCGGTGGCTGGCCGCTGCGAAACTTCGTACTGGGAGGTGCCGCCGCAGGACCGGCCTGTCTATCGATTCTGGTGATGAAGCCTTATCAGCGACAGCGCGTGGTCGGCTTTTTCGAGACGTGGGCCGATTTCGAAGCCGCCCCTTATCAGCTGCAACAGTCTCTCGTTTCGATGGGATCGGGCGGCCTTCTCGGCGTTGGCCTGGGTCGAGGATGGCAAAAGCTAAGTTTCCTTCCGGAAGCGAATACCGATTTTGTGTTTGCTGTCATCGGCGAAGAACTTGGGTTGCTGGGAACGCTCAGTCTGCTGGCTCTCTGGTGCGGACTGTACTTGAACGGCTTGCGGATGCTGAACCGTCTGGACCCCGGTGGCTTTTCGTTTGTCGCAGGTTTTGTCTTGCTAACACAGGTCGTCGGCCAAGCTCTACTAAACGTCGCCGTAGTGACGGCCATGGTCCCCCCCAAAGGGATCTCACATCCGTTGATCAGCGCGGGAGGAAGCAACTTAATCGTCAGCCTGGTCTCTCTCGGGATCGTTTACAGCCTGACGCGCGACATCGCACCGGAAGCGAGTCCGATCGCGAGTTGCTGAAGGCCTGCATCGAGGCTTCGCTGCCCCGAGGGATTGCTCGTCGGTGGCTAACGGCTTCCCACCAAGAGATTTTCAGCTAGACATTCCGACCTTCGCATAGCAGGATATTGATGGATTGTGCCCCTCAAGTCCTGCTGCGAGCAAGGAGTTCTCAAATGCTGACTCTTTCGACCGGAAAGCGATACACGGAGTGTGACGGAACGACACGGCGAAATTTCCTACAGGCCGGAGCTTTGGGGGGCGTCGGGTTAAGTCTGGCCGATCTTCTTGCCGCGCGGACTCAAGCTGCGGAAACTGGTCAACCGGTGAAATCGACATCCGTCGTCTGGTTATGGCTGGGAGGCGGCCCAACCCACATCGAAACATTCGATCCCAAAATGACGGCCCCGTCGGAATATCGAAGTGTCACGGGAGAAACGCTGACGAACGTCCCTGGTGTGACAATCGGCGGCTACTTTGCGGAGACCGCTCAGGTTGCCGACAAGATGGCTTTCGTCCGTTCATTTGCTCACACGAACAGCGGGCACGGGGGCGGAACCCATTTCGTGATGACAGGGTATGACAACCGGAACGTCGACAATGGAGGACTTCCCTCGCGGCCGTCGATTGGTTCGATTACATCTAAGGTCCGCGGCTCGAATCATCCCCAGAGTGGGATGCCGACGTATGTTCGACTGGGAAACATTGGTTCCGATGGTCCCGCCTTCCTGGGGCCGGCTTACGCTCCGTTCGATCCGAATGGCCAAGCTCGTCGAAACATGAATCTCGAAACGAAGTACGATCGATTCGACGACCGCCGGGAACTGCTGAGCAGCCTGGATCGCTTTCAACGTGAATCCGACACTCGCGGGGTGATGAATGGCCTTGATGCCTTCGAACAGCAGGCTTTTCATATGCTGCTCGGCAAGTCGTCCGAGGCGTTCAATCTCGACAAAGAAGACGAAACGACACGCAGGCGGTACGGAAAGGATCCATTAGCTCAACAGATGCTCGGCGCTCGACGCCTGGTGGAAGCTGGCTGCGGATTCGTAACGATCAATTATGGAGGTTGGGATATGCATGGAACGATCGAGCAGGCGCTGAAGCGCCGTGTTCCAGCACTCGATCACGCGATTGCCGCATTCGTCACGGACGTGGCCGCCCGTGGTCTAACTGAAGATGTGCTGCTCGTGATCTCGGGCGAGTTCGGCCGAACGCCTCGAATCAATCGCAATGGCGGCCGCGATCACTGGGCCCCTCTCAGCACCCTCGCCCTGTCCGGCGGCAGCTTCCAGATGGGTCAGGTCGTCGGCGATTCGATGTCCAAGGCAGACGTTCCCAAGACCAGTCCCATCAGACCACAAGATCTGATGGCCACGGTCTTCCATCACCTGGGCCTCGATCCGAAAACTCAGTTCGTCAATCAAGCTGGCCGACCGGTCTACATGCTCGAACAAGGCCAGGTCATCTCTGAACTGGTCTGAGCGTCGAACGTCCGATCACCCTCCTCACGGGAGCCAGCCTCGATGCGAAACACTTTGTTCGTGCTGGCAGCCTTCGCTGCGATACCTGCCATCGCCGCGGAGCCCGCGTTTGAACCCGGCGTCTGGACCAAGGTGATACCAGCCGGTGTCGTGATGACTCGTGAGAACCATGTGTTCTGCCAGGGGGTGACGCTGGATTTGAAGAATCCTCGCACGTTGTATCTGTGTGTTTGTGCTTACGACGCGACGAAAGGTGGATTGTTCAAGACGACGGACAGCGGAGCGACTTGGAAAAAGATCGGGCAACTGGACGAGCCGTTGCACGTGGCGATCGATCCAGACGACTCGAATCACCTCTACTGCGTCGACGGTGTGCGCGGAGCGACCCTGGGTTTCTGGGTTTCTCGAGACGGAGGTGAGACGTGGTCGATGCCTGAAGGGTTTAAGAAGGCCACGGAGAAGCCCGTTGGTACGCGGGACTTGTACCACCTGGCAACCGATCCAACCGATTTCAAGCACATCCTGGTCAGCTTTCACTCGCCCTGGGCCGACGGAAAGAATTGCGGAGTATTGGAAAGTAAGGACGGAGGCGAATCTTGGATCGCCCACGATGCTCCGCCAACTCTTAAGGGCGGGTACGGGATGGCCGTGTTTTTCCTGTTTGACCCCGTCAAGAAGATCGGCGATGGTCAAACGTGGCTGTTTACGGCTCAGGAAGGTGGCTACTTCAAGACGACAGATGCAGGCAAGTCATGGTCGTTGGTCTATCGATCGCAGATGACGCACGGGGGCAACCAGATCTATCGCGCAAAGGACGGGACGCTGTATTCAGGCGGCTACCAGTATCCGGCTCGCAGTACCGACAACGGATCGTCGTGGGACCCGATCAAGCAAGGGTTGCCCTATAGCTGGTACATGGGGATCTGCGGCGACGGGCACAACATCTACACCGCGAGCACTGGCGAAAAGCAGCCGTTCTTTGTGTCGGCCGAAAGCGACGGCGTTTCGTGGAAGCCAATGAACGATCAGAAGTTCTCGGCAGTCCCATTCGAGATGGCTCTCGATCCAGTGAATCGGATTCTCTACTCGGCGAGTTGGGAAGAAGGACTGCTGGCGATCAAGCTGCCTAACGACAAGTAAAAACAATGGGTGCAGCCAATCTCGCCAGGAGATTGGGGCTTCAAGGCGTTCAGACTTCTCGTCCCGAGTAAAGAGGCTCGATGACCGCTCCGTTCCGCAGTGCGTTCGGCCGACCGAGCGGATCTTGCAGGTGAACTTCTTCGCCAATCCCCAGTGCGTTGTAGACCGTCGTGCAAAGATCGGCGGGCGACCAGGCTCGTGAGACCGGATAGGCGGCGATGGAGTCTGATTGGCCGATGACCTGACCGCCACGGACCCCCGCGCCAGCGGCTAGCAATGAATAGACGGAAGCCCAGTGATCGCGACCCGGAAGAGACTCGCCGGGCAGATTCGACACCTTCGGGGTCCGACCAAATTCGCTCATCACAATCACCAGCGTTTGATCCAGCAATCCGCTCGCCGACAGATCGTCCATCAACGCGGCGAGCCCTCGATCCACCTGCGGCAGCAAGGTGTTCTTGAGCTTGCCCCAGTTGTCGACGTGCGTATCCCAGGTTTGCACGATGCCCATCGTGGCCTGGATGACGGGAACACCAACCTCGACCAATCGACGAGCCAGCAGCAGCGATTGACCGAATTTATTGCGGCCGTATCGATCGCGGGTTTCTGGGGTTTCGCGGTCAAGCTGGAACGACGTTGTCACCTTGGCCGAAGTCAACAGTGAGAATGCAACTCCCTGTTGATCGGTAAATGCTTTCGAGCGATCCGCACCCAATGGAAGCGAAGCATTGACGTGATCGAGTAGCTCGCGACGTGACTGCAGACGCTGAGGAGTCACCCCGGCCTGGAGCGACAGGGCATCGACCTTAAACGACGGATCGTTCGGATCCTGATTGATCTGCCATGGATCATGTTTGGGACCGAGGAAACCGGAATACTGGCCGGGCCAGGTCAATGGGCCCTCGATGTAGTAGTTCGGCAGCGAGACACCCGTCGGCACTCCGTTAGAACTTGGCCGCAAATAATCGACGGCAGCGGCCATGTTCGGAAAGTCTGTCCGCGACTGGACGCGATCCAGATCGCTGGCGCCGCGTGGAACCGGAGTGGGTCGACCCGTCAGCGCGACGTGCGTTGCCAGCAGGTGATTGTGTTCCGTGTGCGACATGCTTCGCACAATCGACCATCGGTTGGCTTGTTCTGCCAAGAGCGGAAGATGCTCGCTGAACGCGACGCCGGGGATGGCCGTCGAGATCGACGAAAACTCACCGCGGATTTCGAGAGCCGCCTGTGGCTTAGGATCGAGCGAATCGAGTTGGCTCAATCCGCCGCTCATCAGCACAAATACAACGGATTTCGCTCGTCCAGCCCCGGGATCGGCGAAGACGGTTGGTGATAGTGCTGGCAACCCCGCGGCAACAACTCCGGCGGCAGAAGCTTGCAGAAAGCCGCGCCGTCCCACGCGATAAAGTGGATCATGCATCTTGCGGTCTCACCGAGTGAGGAAGTCGAGGCAGGAAAGTTGGCGGGCACATCAACTAGTTTATCGGATCGTTTGCTCACAACAAGGCAAGGTTTTATGGAACGGGCGGATTCTCCAAAGCCATTTTCATGCCTAAGGTCCGGTCCGACTTGGAATTGACGCTATTTTTACAATGACTTAGAACCCGGTGCGGTCTGAGGCGAGAAACGTCCGGTCAACCTGGTAACTGCAGGCCGCTTTGGATGGAGCCTGCGCGAATGACGTTGAATGAATCTCTGACCCGTCGCGATCTGCTGACACTGATCACCTATTCGGTCTTGTTGTTTGGCGTCGCAATCGTCAGCGGACGACCGCTGACCCTCCACGAATGCGTGCTGCCGCAAACGGCTCGTTCGATGTTCGCTGACCATGACTTCGTGATTCCGAAGATCAATGGTCACATCGCAACAAGCGCGGACAACACGATGCCGTCGGAACCGTGGGTCGAGAGCCCGCCGCTTCCCCAGTGGATCACCGTCGCGCTGGCGACACCTTTCGGGCGCTGCGACAGCGAAGCCATCGTCCGTATCGGCCCCATGCTGGTCGGAACGCTGGTCGTACTGCTGACGGCCTGGATGGCGACGCTGTGGTATGGCCGATCGTCAGGTCTGCTGGCGGGGCTGGTGCTCGCCACGACGCTGGAATTCACTCGCTATAGTTGGCTGTCTGAAGATGAGATTTACCTGTGCGGGATCGTGACTGCCGTTGTCGCACTCTTCGTGAAGATTGAATTCGGGGGTGGCCAGGCTGAACTGGGCACCGGTGCGAACCAATCTTGGCTTAGCTACCTGCTGACGATCATGTTCGGTACTCGTTCCAAATGGTTCACGGCATTCTACATTGCGATGGGGGCCACCAATCTGGTGAAGGGGCTGGCCTTCGGAACCGTGATGGCCTCGATCCCCTTGTTCGCGTTCCTGGTACTCAGTCTGCAACCGAAACGCATCGTAAAGTATGCCTGGGTCTGGGGAGTTGTCCTGTTTCTGGGAGTGATGTTCGCCTGGCCGCTGGCCGCCTACAGTCGATACCCTGACGCGTTCGATGTCTGGCACTTCGACCTGTTTGGGCGACTGCGGGGAACGTACAAAGAGATCAACGAACCGATCTGGTATTATCCGGTCAATTTGCTGTGGATGCTGATGCCCTGGACCTTCGTGATCCCCTTGGGCCTGGTTGTCACACGGACCGCCGCCTGGCGCGACCGCACATCACCCGAACGATTCTTGTGGTGCTGGGCATTCCTGGTCCCTGCGGTCTTTTCGATTCCCGGTGGAAAGCATCACCACTACATGCTGCATGCCCTCGCTCCCTGGGCGATCTTGGGAGCATTGGGAGTTCGTCAACTTCGCAGC
>CBIHQO010000280.1:0-7828 GCA_966211735.1 uncultured Schlesneria sp. | reverse complement strand
CAGCAATGATCTGTTGCTGATCCCGTTTACAACAGTTGTATCCATGACAGGCAAACTGAGATTGATCTGCGAATACAACGGAGCTTGATCCAGGAACGGCAACAGGATGCCCCAGAAACTCAGGTAACCGTCGCCGAGCATATACGGCGGCAGGCCGTTGCGGACATCGTGGAAATTATGAACTGCCAAGCCAAGCTGCTTCATGTTGTTTTTACACTGAGTTCGGCGGGCCGCTTCACGCGCCTGCTGAACAGCGGGCAAGAGCAGCGCGATCAGCACTGCAATGATGGCGATGACAACCAGCAACTCAATCAGCGTAAAGCCTGATCGTTGCTGTTGTGAACTGGAAACATTAGGCTGCGTTCTCATGGGAACTCCTTCAGAAAAAGACTATAAATTGCACGGTACAGTGAGAGGGAGCAAAGACGCTCCCAAAGATGTGGGTTCCCGATAGTATCGCGCAACCTGAAGACAATCAATGGCCAGTCCGTTGCCACTTCTTATTTTTGAGACCGGCCACACGGCATAATCGGGCAGCGCTGACTATGTTAAGGCCACGCTTTTCTGCAGACCCTCAGTAGGGGTTTGTCGGAAGTTAGCGGTTGAGCTGATGTTGAGGCGCTAATTGCCAAAAATCACGTCTAGGGAGGGAGTCGGAACGTAGGCAGGTGAATGGGAGTCACTCTTCCAGCAGATTCTCGCTTATTTTGACGTGATCGGGAACCTGGATCCCGCGGTTGGCTCGGCAGTGGGCGATGGAGTTGGATTTACCGGGGCCGGTCCATTTGATGCTGGTTGCGGTTTGCTTCTTTTCGCGGGTGTCGAGGAATGAGCAACCGGTGAGCATCGTTTCGGAGCAATCTTCGGCGTAGAGACCGAACGGAGTCCCTTCCAGGACTTGCAGGCCGGTCAATGTCATCTGGCGGCAGCGGATCAGTTCGATCAGGCCCTGGCGTTTGATGGGGATGACTCCGGCGACAGTGTGTTCGCCGGCTTGAGCGTCTTGAATCTGCAAGCCGGTCATGGTGCAGTTCTGGCAATCGACCAGACGGATGCCAGTGCAGAGCTCTTTGTCTTTGTAGTCGGGGTTGTGGCCGAAGCAGTTCGCGCCGATCACGAGGTTCTGGCATTCTTCGGCCAGGAGATTGCGATTGTGGCCGCTGTAGATGTAGTTCCCTTCGAACGTGATGCCGCGGGCGAGGGTCAGGTGGACGTTGGTTTCCTGGCTGCCGATCAGGTTGCTGCTGATGCACCACATGCCAGTGAGATGCGCATGCTCGGACGGGCCACCGATGAAACGGATGTTGGCTCCATTGGGACTGTACGTCGCCTGGATCGTGTTGCTGGAGATCGTTCCTTCGCGAACGGTGCCACCTTGCGAGCAATCGATGTAGATCTCGGCGGTGGGGACATCGGCGACTTCGGGCCGATTGAAGCCGCGATAGTTGTTGTATTCGATGTCATTGCCGGTGATCTGCAGATTGCGGATCTCACTTCCTTCGATGCGGATGCCACCCAGGCGGTTGTAGCTGATGTGGCTGCCGACGATGTTGGCCTGATGCAGATTGACCTTATCCAGCCAGACGCCGATTCCGGTGTTGTGGTAGATGTGACAGTGACTGATCAGGACGTTGCGGCAGCGCCTGGTGACATGCACTGCATTGCGGACCTTGCGGATCAGCACGCCGGTTAATGTCGGTTGCATGATGCCGTTGAAGCGAACTCCATCGGCTTCGGGGTGTTTGCCTTCGATCTCGATCTGGCTGATCGTGGGCATTCGTTCGGACTGCCAGACATCGGGCTTGAAGCTGTTGGGATCGGCCGAGCCTTCGTGGTGACCGAGGAATTCGAACACCGGCCCGGCCCCGTGCATGATCAGCTTGGCCGTGCCGCCGGAGCCGTGAATGGCGAGGCGTCCGGTCCTGGAGAGATCGAAGGAGATGGTGCGGGTGATGCGGTACTCGCCGCGAGGGAACTCCAGCAGGCCGTCGCCGCCGTCCTGCAGGGCGTGCTCGATCGCGGCGGTGTCGTCGGCCAGGCCGTCGCCCATGGCTCCAAAATCGCGGACGTTGGTCATTGGGTGATCCTATCGGGAGGCGTTGACATTGATTGAAGAGGAAGAGAGTTATGCTGAAGCATAACCTACGTGGGAGGATACAGTTGTGGTGCAAAGACTGAAATTGTTGCAGACTTCGGAATGGCGATTTTGTAAATGGTGGACTGTGTGATACGATCCCGCTGCGACGCACGCGGGGTGATACGGAAGGCAAGACGATCGTGGCGAGTGTGGGGGCGACAGAGGCCGCAGCAAACAGCGCACAGGGCGAACTTGCCCCTCCGCCTTTAGTGAAGTCCCCTTCCCTGAAGCGTGATTTGCGGTTCAACGTCGCCGACGGTGCCAGTTATGGCGTGATGGTGGGTGGCGGCGAAACCTATCTGCAGGCGTTCGTCCTGGCGATTGGATTGGGCGAAGTCTTTGTCGGGCTGGTCGCCAGCCTGCCGGTGCTGATTGGCAGTCTGCTGCAACTGATCTCGCCGATGGCGGTGAGATATCTGAAATCACACAAGCAATGGGTGATTTTCTGTGCGGGTCTGCAGGCGTTGTGCTTCGTCCCGCTGATTGCGGCGGCCGTGTACGGGCACATTTCAGAAGTGGCTGTCCTGGTCGTTGCATCGGTGTATTGGGCGGCAGGGTTGGGAACCAGTCCCGCGTGGAATACGTGGCAAGGGACATTGGTTCCGCGTGAAATTCGAGCGAAGTTTTTTGCGAAACGATCGCGCATCAGTCAGGCCGCCACGCTGGCGGGGTTTCTGGTGGGTGGTTTCGCACTGCAATACGGCAAAAACACAGGCGATCCGGCTCAGGTGCTGATGATCTTCTGCTGGCTGTTTGGGATCTCGTGCGTGTGCCGAATCTTGTCGACGGCCTGCCTGTGGGCGCAAAGTGAGCCGACACCGATCCCATCGAACATGCGTTTCCTGACTCTTCGCGAGCAGTGGCGCCGGTTCTCGCGCGGATCGTCGGGACGCCTGCTGGTGTCGGCCGTTGGGATGCAGGTGGGTGTGCATGTCGCGGGGCCGTTCTTCTCGCCGTATATGCTGAAGGAACTGGGATGGGATTACACTCAGTTTGCGATCGTGCTGGGGGCCTCGTACGTCGCGAAGATTGCGTGCCTGCCGGCATGGGGGCGGTTGGCGCATCGAATGGGGGCTCATCGGCTGCTGTGGATTGGTGCGATCGGTATCGTCCCCTTAGCGGGTGGCTGGGTGTTGAGCGCTAATTTTTACTGGCTGCTGGTGCTGCAGATCCTTTCGGGAGCCGCGTGGGGAGCTTACGAGTTGGCGCTGGTGCTGCTGTTCTTCGAGACCATTCCCGAATCGGAACGAACCAGCTTGCTGACGCTGTATAACGTCGCGAACTCGGCCGCATTGGCCGCAGGCTCTTTGATTGGCGCGGCGATCCTGAAAGGCGTCGGCGTCTCGATTGTGGCCTATCTCTGCGTCTTTGCAGCGTCGACGACCATTCGGGCCTTCGCCTTGCTGCTATTAAGACGAGTCCCGATGAGGGTCGTGCTGTCTAACAATGTCCCGGTGCGAACGCTGACGATTCGCGCTGCCAGCGAAACGCTGGACTCGCCCATTCTGTCGGGGCTGCCTGATCAGGTGAATGAAGCACCTGAGGAGAAATAAAAAACTCCCGAGGAAGATCTAAGCTTCCGCGGGAGCTCCGTGCGAAGGGACAATATAATAGCAGTCGAACAACAGTCCACGCAGGACGCACGGGATGGAAGACGAGAGCAATGCGATCAAGAAACCGACAAGAACACTAGAATCAACTGAAGCGATTTATACCGGTCGGCAAGGTGTTTGAAAATCCAAGTTCCCACGGAATTAACAATTGGCTGTGTCGAGTGCATCATTTTGCCGCAGACGCATTGTCTGACAGGGGTTGAACGGAAAGATGGTTCTCTCGATTCGATTTGAGCAAGCTGTAGCTTACACGTTGATTGTGCATTCCGGCCAACTGCGGAAGTCGACATCGATTCCGTATGTGTCGCACCTGTTGGCGGTCGCCGGGCTGGTATTGGAACATGGTGGCGATGAGGACGAAGCGATTGCCGCTTTGCTGCATGACGCTGTGGAGGATGCGGGCGGACAGCCGCGCCTGCAGGACATCCGGCAGAGGTTCGGTGAGCGAGTGGCAGATATCGTCCTGGGCTGCACCGATACTGATGTGATGCCGAAGCCGCCGTGGCGAGCCCGCAAGGAAGCTTATATTGCGCACCTCAAGGAGGCATCGCCGTCGGCTCGGCTGGTGTCGTGCTGCGACAAACTGCACAACGGCCGGACGATTGTCTCGGACCTCTATGTGCATGGCGATGAAGTCTGGGAGAAGTTTACCGGCGGGCGCGACGGCACGTTGTGGTACTACACCGCGCTGCTGGCTGAATACCGCCGCCTGGAAGTCCCCCGACATCTGGTTAATGAGTTGGAACGGACAGTTCAGGCCATGCAGACATTGGCCGCGAAATAGCAAGCCGTGTTGCAGTTCGTGATCTCACGAATTTGTCAGTACGGTGGTAATGAAGTTGGCTTCGATTCGGGCGTCAGTGTCGCTGCTCCGGAAGAGACCTCATCGAGTTGATTCAGCAGATCAACAATCTCTTCATGGAGGCGTTGTGTCTGCCGGATGACGAGTGACGTATTCGTCGAGCGAAGGTTTCCCTCTTTCGACAGGTGGCGTCCACCAGCACCTCCGCCGCCGCCCATCACCCCGGAACCAGGGGCCCCACTCGGTGGCCGCGGGCCGAAGCCAGAGCTCCGAGGTTGCTCGGGCGGCGCGATCGGCGTCCAAGTATCCGGGGCGATCGTGCTGCGAATGATCTGGTCCAGTTCTGCCGGCGTCACCCCCTTGAGTCGCGAGACATCATAAACGCGGGTTTCAAAATGTTCGTTCGCCTTTGCCGCCGTCGTGATGACGAGAACCTCGTTCTTGATGATGTAGTCCAGATTGAGTGGCTCCAGAATCATGGCCAGTCCGCTTTTTAGTGCGATGCCCGTCATCACCAATGTGATCTGCTGATCAGTCGCGACACCTTCATTCTGCAGAGCCTGTTTATCCAGCCAGATTTCGATATGGTGCAGGTCTTCCAGATAGTTGAGTGCTTCTTCCAGCGGGTTGTCAGTGAAACTCACTTCTGTCGGGTGTTCCAAAGCGGCTTCGATTTTCTTCACCAACGGGCTGCGCTGTTTAAGATCCCAATTCTTGGATGATGCTCCAGCAGGCTTTTGCCCTTGTTGTGGAGGCGCGCCGATCACGATCGCTCCGCCTGTTTTCACTGTTGGCAGTCGCGGCGCGACGGCCGCTTCACCGGGTGCATCTTGGTCGGCAGGAAACGGGCGGGCGAAGCTCGTTTTCAAGTCGACTCCCGTCTGGTCGTTCACTTGCTGTGGATCGTCAACTGCGTAGGAACCGCTAACCCCCGCGACAACCAAACCCGCAGTGGCAACCATTGCCAGACATGTTTTCGTCAGCGTCGTCATGATAGTTCGTTCCTTCTCCGAGAGCTCCAGAGCGCGATAGACATCTTCAATCTCGTTTCAATGACGAAACGCACAAACATAGACGCCCAACACCAGAGCACGATTCGATCAGGAATCGGGTGCGAAATCGGCAGAAGTGTCAGGAAGTGTGACAGACGTGATCCGCCAGTATAGTACCTGTCGACATTTATTCCGGCGAGAATTTTTCGAGAAAAAACGAAGTCATCGCAATCGAGAACCAGGTCGTGGGATCCGTTGGAGTTTGTGACGAATGCGTTGTTCAGAGACAGCCTTGGCAAGAATGGAAATCGGGATCACACGAATGCTGACTCGGATTTACGGCATCATCTTATTTGCTTCGCTGGCTGTCCCCGTTTGTACGACGGTTTTATTCGCCGAAGACACGCCCACCAAAACCGAGTCTGAATGGCCGCAGTTTCGCGGTCCCCGAGGTGACGGCATCTGGCACGGTCCCAGGCTGCCAGAGACGTGGCCCGCGACCGGCTTGAAGCAGATCTGGAAACAATCGATCGGTGGAGGATACGCCGGGATCAGTGTCGCAGCGGGCCGAGTCATCACGATGGATCGCCAGGTCGACCCAGAGGTCGAACGAGTCCTCTGTTTCGAGGCGTCGTCGGGCAAAACACTGTGGAAGCACGAGTATCGGGTGACTTACGGGAAGCTCGATTATGGCAACGGCCCGCGGGCGCAACCGACAATCCACGACGGACTCGTTTATACGGTCGGAGCACTGGGCGATGTCAGATGCTTAACAGCGGAAACCGGTTCCGAAGTCTGGAAGCGGAACTATCTAGCGGATTTCAACGGCCGATTGCCGACGTGGGGATTCGCCGGATCGCCCGTCGTTTATGGCGATTGCCTGATCCTGCAGCCCGGTGGCGAAGGCGGTTCCAGTATCGTCGCGCTTGATCGCTGGACCGGAAAAGATATCTGGCGCAGCCTGAATGATGAAGCGGGTTACTGCACGCCGGTCGTTCATCGGATTCATGATCATGACGAACTGATCTGCTGGACGCCCAGCCACATCCGTTGCCTGGAAGCGCAGACCGGGCAGCAGTTGTGGTCGCATCCGTATGAGATCACGTATGGCGTCTCCATCGCGAAACCGATCGTGCAGGAAGGGATCGTCCTGGTCGCAGGCTACTGGCATGGCACGAAGGCGATTCGCTTAGGAGAGACGCCGACCGAAGCAAAACTGGCTTGGGAAGAAAACCGATACCTGCGCGGCCTGATGTCGCAACCGCTGTATCGCGACGGTTACGTCTATCTACTGGATAAGCAATATGGGCTGACGTGCTTCGAACTGCAGACGGGGAAGAAACTGTGGGACGATAAGAACCAGATGACTCCGCGCGACCGCAATCCTCAAGCGTCGCTGGTCTGGCTGGGCGACTCCAATCGAGCCATCATCTTGAATGCCGAAGGCGAATTGATCGTGGCTCGCCTTAACCCCGATGGGTATCACGAACAGGGTCGGACCAAGATTACGGATTTCACGTGGGCTCATCCGGCCTTCGCGGGGAATCGCGTGTTTGCGCGGACAGACAAGGAACTGGTCTGCGTCTCTCTTGTCACAACAAGTCCGTAGCAATATTACTTGCAAGCGACGCTTCACATTTATCCGCCACTGGAGTTGGTCGATGTTTGAAATGGTACCATCGCCCGCAGAATCGTCTAGTTTTGCCGATGGGACTAATGTTCTCGTTGGTACTGATTGTCATTATGTTGAATTTCAAACAACAGACTGGTATTTGCCACAAGGTTCAAACGCAACACCAAGATGGCGCGAGAAAATCAAACGAGTTCAAAATCAGTTTGAATTACTGGCACGAAACCATCGTCCCCAGCCATGCGTGCTGATACAGCATCGTGTCCCCGCATTAGGAGATATGCCCGACCCGTATATTCTTTTCGAAGGCCAACACAACTTAATTTCTGGAGGTAGCGGTCTCGACCGCGAATTGTCACCACTGACGAATACGGAAGGACAGCAACTGTTTAGTCCGTTTCCTATCAAAGATGCAACTGGTCAGACTTTGGGAAGTGATGGACTCGGACTTGCAATTCGTTTCGGCCTTTCACGTATGCACTATCTTTGCCGAGGTGCGAATTACGTTCACGAAACGCGACCGCCTGCCGGTCCACAGCTAGGAGACGTCGCACGAGATGCATCTGGCGTCCTATTCGGCCTTCCGGCACAAGTCAGTAAGGTGATTTGGGCGAATTGGATATCTGGATTTAGAAGAAGGATCAGCGAGCATAT
>CBIHQO010000279.1:0-7835 GCA_966211735.1 uncultured Schlesneria sp. | reverse complement strand
GTCGTCCATCCGCGCGATGCGAAGGAAGTTGCGATTCCCGAGCCTAAAAAAGATTAGTCCTCCGGCGTCACATCGCGAGCCTTGTCGGCCACTACTTCTATCCATGATCAAGTCAACGTTGCCACTAATGGTCGATCAGTGCGGGGCGACCTATGATGAACGATCGAAATTTGACATTAGCATGTTGGGCGGTGCGGATCTCATTGGCGATGTCGTTCCTTTCGGCCGTCGCCGATCGCAGCGGTTTTTGGGGGCCACCCGATAGCGTGGGAGTCGCTTGGGGGAACATTGCACGGTATGAAGGATACGTCGCAAAGTTGAATTGGTTCCTGCCGCTTCAGCTGGTGTCTCCGATCGGCTGGTTGGCGACTTCCGCTGAGGTTCTGATTGCGATTGGCCTGATTGTTGGCATCCAGTTGCGATGGGTCGCTCTGGCAGCAGCACTGCTGTTAACGACATTCGCAACCACGATGGCGGTGGCTTTTGGATTCAAGCCGCCGCTCGACTATTCCGTCTTCTCAGCGGCTGCGGCGGCATTTCTACTTTTTGCCGCGACGCCAAATGATCGATCCAATCGCAACGCGGACATGGGATGATATTGCAAGACGAAAGGCATGGAGCACGTCGGACGTTACGGCGACCTCCATTTGAGATCTCATTCAAGACAAAAGGAGAAAAACGATGAAGATTCTTGTGATCGGTGGAAGTGGACTCATTGGAAAGAAAGTCGTCAGCAATCTTCGCTCGCAGGGGCATGAGGTTCTGGTGGGTTCGCCATCGACGGGGGTCAATTTCCTGACAGGTGAAGGGTTGGCTGAGGCAATGGCGGGGACGGATGTTGTTGTTGACGTCGCGAACTCGCCTTCGTTCGAGGATGGGCCCGTGATGGAGTTCTTCGAGACGGCGGGACGCAATCTGGCGGCTGCGGAGAAGGTTGCCGGCGTGAAACATCATGTCGCCCTGTCCGTAGTCGGGACCGAGCGCTTGCTGGCGAGTGGCTACTTCCGCGCCAAGATGGTTCAAGAAACCTTGATCAAGGCCTCCAAGATTCCGTACACGATCGTGCGTGCGACGCAGTTCTTCGAGTTCATTGGTGGCATCGCGCAATCGGCTACGGAGGGCCAGGTGGTGCGGTTACCTCACACGCTTTTTCAGCCGATCGTGTCAGACGATGTGGCCGCATGCGTGGCTGAAGTCGCAGTTCAAGCACCATTGAACGATACCATCGAAGTGGCCGGGCCAGAGGCGATCCACCTTGACGACATGGTTCGACGTTACCTGGATGCGGTTGGTGATTCCCACCAGGTCGTCACCGATCCGAAAGCAAGCTATTTCGGTATCGAAGTGAATGATCAAAGCCTGACGCCTGGCAAGAATCCGCGTCTCGGATCCACGCACGTAGGCGAATGGCTTCGTCGTTCACAGGCGAAGGCGTAAGCCAGAGTGAATGCCGTCTCCGATTGAAGTTGCTGATGCGCCGTCGCAGTAGGCCCGTGCTCGTACTGAACCAACACGACCACCTGAGGTAGTATGGTTTTGTTTGTGAAACGATGCCGCTAACCTCTGGTGGTCGCACGATGGCCGTTCAAGCGTACTGGTGCAGAACATGCAATTTCTGGTTGGAACGAGCGGGTACAGTTACAAAGAGTGGAAAGGGAGCTTCTATCCCGAGAAGCTGCCGCAAAAAGAGATGTTGGAGTATTACTCGCAGCGGTTTTCGACGGTTGAGATCAACAATTCATTCTATCGCCTGCCAGCCGCGAGCATGGTGGAGTCGTGGGCTCGGCAAACTCCCAAGTCATTTCATTTCGTGCTGAAGGCACCGCAGACGATTACTCATCGTAAGCGACTGCATGAGTGTGCAGAACAGGTCGACGAATTTGTGCAGACGGCAGCGGTTTTGAAAGCACAGCAGGGACCGCTGCTGTTTCAATTGCCGCCCAACTTCAAGAAGGACTTGGCGCGGTTGGATGGTTTTCTGAACGTCGTCAACAACAGGACGCCGATCACGTTCGAATTCCGGCATGAGAGCTGGTTTGACGAGGAAGTGTACGATTGCCTTCGTGCCCATTCTTGTGCGTTATGCGTGGCGGATGCCGAAGACCTTCCCCCCGCCAATCTGGTCAGTACCACGGACTGGGGATACGTGCGGCTGCGACGCGAGGACTACGCTGACAAAGATTTGCGCAAGTGGATCAAGAACATTAAAACTCAAGATTGGGGTCGGGTCTACGTGTTCTTTAAACATGAAGACACGGGGACGGGGCCCAGGTTTGCGACCCGCTTTCTGGAGTTGGTGGGAGCCGCATCCTGATACCGATTCGCGTGATCAATCCACGGTCTGGCGGGTGATTCCACGCAAAGCGATCTCGTAGATCGCGTGAAACTGTTCGTCGAGAGAGATGTTTCGGCCGATGAAGAGGTTGGTGAACATCGTGCCATAGATCATGTTCCCAACGCTGTTGAGCATTTGCTCGACGGGAACATCGTCGCGTAGTTTTCCTTCCGCAACAAGGTCCGTGTACATTTGCCGCCAAGGCCCGCGGTTGGCATCGCGATGTTCGAAGTAAGTCGGTCGCTTGCGATCTTTGAAGTTGGCTCGCTCTTGGATGATCAGTTCGACGTAGTGCGGATTCTCATCGAAAAATTGAAGGTACGTGCGAATCGCCCGTGCGATCATTTCAAATGGGTCGTTCGCTGTCGCGGTGGCCTCACGAATGGCTTCTTGCATCTGACCCATGCCCAGATCGACGCAGGCGAAGAACAAATCCTGTTTGCCGGGGAAGTAAAGGTAGAGAGTTCCTTTCGCAATGCCCAACTCGGTCGAGACGCGTTCCATCTCGCAACCGCTGTAACCAAGTTGTGCGAACAGCTTGGCAGCAGCCTCAATAATGGCCTGCTGACGTTCCGTGCGACGATCCGCCCGTGAAGGACGGTTGGATGATGGCTTGGCCGACATCGATCTGAATTTCCGGAAATGTTCGAAAAACTCTGTAAGGAGCTTCGAATTGAAGTGTATCAGTGAAGGATGATGTTCTGCTTGAAGAATGTCCATCCATTGCGGTATCATGGCCAAATAATGACTGGCCGGTCATTTCTGAAGAAGTTGATAAGTACCATCCGAAGCTCGTGCCACCATTCTGAGGGTATCAAGAAGTCACTATGCAAATATTTGGCGAGGCTGATCGCCGCTGGTCATTGCTAGCGATTCTGGGAATTGTTGCTGTTGCGGGGTGTCACGCGCAGGTTGCCAAGGGGCCCGCGCCGAAACCACCAGAAGTTTTCATCGCGTCTCCAGTCGAGGAGATTGTCACGGAAACGGAAGAGTTTACGGGCCGAACGATGGCCGTGAATACAGTTGAAGTTCGGGCGCGGGTGACCGGGTACCTCGATCTCGTCAGGTTTGAGGACGGTGCCGATGTGAAAGCCGGTGATCTTCTGGCAGAAGTGGATCCAAGGTCGTACAAGGCGGAAGTTGAAAAAGCGCGTGCAGCGACGGCGCAGGCGAAAGCACGACTAGAGCGTTTTTCGAGACAACTGAATCGATCTCGGCAGTTGATTGAAAAGAAAACGATCACTCAGGAAGTGTTTGAGAGCGCTGAGTCCGATCATAGCGAAGCGCTGGCGACTTTGGACGAAGCTGTCGCGAACCAGGATGCGGCCGAACTGAACCTGGCTTTCACGAAGATTACGGCCCCGCTGGATGGTCAAATCAGCCGTCGATTAGTGGATCCGGGAAATCTGGTGAAGGCCGATGATACACCGTTGGCAACGATCGTGTCATTGAACAAGATTCATGCTTACTTCGACGTCGACGAACGGACCGTCTTGCGAATTCGCCGACTGATCCAGCAAGGCAAGATGAAGTCTGCTCGCGACAGTGAAACGATAGTGAAGATCGGGCTGGCAGACGAAGAGGATTTCCCGCTCGAAGGGACGGTCAATTTCATCGACAATCAGGTCGATGCCACCACAGGGACCTTGCGGTTGCGCGCGATTGTCGAAAACAAATATCGCTTTCTGGCCCCTGGCATGTTCGTGCGCGTGCAGGTGCCAATCGGGGCTCCCCATCCCGCAATGATGATTCGCGAAGAAGCATTGGGTGCTGATCAGGGACAGCGATTTGTGTATGTGGTCAACGACAAAGACGAGATTGCTTATCGCCGGGTCAAGGTCGGGATGTCGCGCGGTGGCCGCCGCGTCATTGAAGGTGACGTGACCCTGCAAGATCGCATCGTCGTCTCGGGACTGCAGCGCGTTCGTCCCGGTACGAAGGTCACCGTTCGACCATTTGAGCTTCCCTCGGATGCAGCCAGGTTGTCCGCTAGTCCTCCGCCTGCAACCAAGACTGCTACTGCCGAAACCAAACCTCCTGAACACGGTAAAGACTGACAGTGTTCTCTCAGTTCTTCATCGACCGGCCGATTTTTGCCTCCGTGATCTCCATCTTGATCACGTTAGCGGGTGGGATCGCCGTCTTTGCATTGCCGATTGCGCAGTATCCGCCCGTCGCGCCACCGACGATCCAGGTCGACTGCAACTATCCCGGGGCGAGTGCCCAGGTGGTTGCGCAAACGGTTGCCGCGCCGATTGAGCAACAGGTGAACGGCGTTCAGGACATGTTGTACATGTCTTCGCAAAGCACCAACGACGGCTCCTACACGTTGACGGTCACGTTCAAACCTGGGGTCAATTTGAACCTCTGTCAGGTGCTGGTCCAGAACCGAGTCAGCCTGGCGATGCCGTCGCTACCGGACGTGGTCCGCCAGACCGGCGTGACGACCAAGAAACGTTCGCCCGATATTCTGCTGACTGTCAGCCTGAATTCGCCCGATGAACGCTATGACCAGCTTTATCTCAGCAACTACGCCGTCTTGCGACTGAAGGATGAGCTTTCCCGCCTGCCCGGCATCAGCGAAGTACTGGTATTCGGCCAGCGTGATTACAGTATGCGGATCTGGGTGGATCCCGAAAAATTGGCCGTTCGCGGTATTGCTGTTCAGGATGTCGTCAATGCACTACGTGAGCAAAATCTGCAGATTGCGACAGGGCAAATCGGGCAGCCGCCAACGCAGGATGGACAACTGCTTCAAGTGCCGCTGAGCGTCAAAGGCCGCCTGACGGAAGTGGCAGAGTTTGAAGACGTGATTGTTCGAACCGGTGACCATGGCCAACTGGTCCGGATCAAAGACATCGGCCGAGTCGAGATCAACGCCCGTAGTCAGGATGTCAGTAATCGATTCGACGGGAAGCCCACGGTCGGTCTGGCAATCTTTCAGCTTCCTGATGCGAACGCGTTGGATACGGCCGATCAAGTCAAACTAAAAATGAAGGAACTCTCTCGAGACTTTCCGGAAGGTGTCGAATACGAGATTGGGTACGACACGACGCCGTTCATTCGCGAATCCGTGGGTGAAGTGATTAACGCACTTCGCGACGCGATCATCCTGGTGGCGATCGTGGTGTTGGTCTTCTTGCAGGGATGGCGTGCGGCCATTATCCCTTTGATCGCTGTCCCTGTCGCCATCATCGGGACATTTGCCGCGATGGCGATCGTGGGTTTTAGTCTCAATAATCTCACGCTGTTCGGTCTGGTGCTGGCGATTGGGATCGTCGTTGACGATGCGATCGTCGTCGTCGAAGCAGTGGAGCATCATATCGAGCAGGGTCTGGCCCCTCGCGATGCCGCCCGGCAGGCCATGCATGAAGTGGCCAGTCCCGTGATTGCCGTGGGCCTTGTCCTGAGCGCCGTCTTCATTCCCTGTGCCTTTATCTCGGGGATTGTGGGCCAGTTCTTTCGGCAGTTCGCGCTGACGATCGCTATTTCGACGATCATTTCCACACTGAATTCCCTGACGCTGAGCCCGGCGCTTGCCGCAATGTTGCTCAAGCCACGATCGGCCAAACGCGACATTCTCACCTGGCTGATCGACGTGTCACTCGGCTGGTTCTTTAGACTCTTCAACAGTGGGTTCAAGCTTTCGACGACGATCTACTCGCGCATGGTAGGCCGGCTCCTCCGCGTTCCGGCGCTGGTGCTGATCGTCTACGGCGGATTGTTGTGGTTGACGTACTGGGGGTTCAATCAACTTCCGACGGGCTTCATCCCATCTCAAGACAAAGGATACCTCGTCGCCAGCGTCCAGTTGCCGGATGCGTCTTCGGCCATTCGAACCCGTGAAGTGATTGCCAAGATCGAGAAGATCGCCTTGGAGACTCCCGGCGTTAAGAATGTCAATTCGGTCGCTGGTAACTCATTTACACTCAGTGCGTACGGGTCGAACTTCGGTTCGATGTTCATCATCCTGAAAGATTTCGCAGATCGTCACGACCCGGCAACGCAAGGTGCCGAAGCAATTCTGGCAAATCTTCGGAAACGGATGGCCGCAGAAATTCCCGAAGCCAGTCTGCAATTGTTCGCTCCGCCCGCTGTGTCGGGCCTGGGACGTGCCGGTGGATTCAAGCTGATGATTGAAGACCGCGGTGACGTCGGTTTGGAGATGCTGCAGGCTCAGACAGATAGCCTGATCGACAAGAGCAGGCCGATGGAAAAGAAGGTCAACGGCGAAACCGTCCGTACTCCGGGTGAGCCCGCGGTCTCGGGACTATTCACTGTTTTCAAAGCAAATTCGCCTCAGTTGTTTGCCGATGTCGATCGAGACGCCTGCCTGATGCAGGGAGTGAATCTCGGCGACGTGTTCGGGACCATGCAAGCTTATCTGGGCTCGCGCTATGTGAATGATTTCAATCGATTCGGCCGCACCTGGCAGGTGATCGTGCAGGCGGACGCGCGCTTCCGGAACGAAGTAGAAGATGTGCGGAAGCTGCGAGTCCGCAGTCTTCATGGCCAGATGGTCCCGCTGGGGACGGTGTCGACCGTTCGACAGATCAGCGGACCACTGGTGTTGACGCGTTACAACATGTACCCCGCCGCCGCGATTCAGGGGAACGTGGCTCCCGGTTACAGCACCGGGCAGGCGAATGAAGCATTGCAACGTCTTTGTGAGCGAGAACTGCCCAGGTCGATGTCCTATGAATGGACTGAAATCGCCTACCTGGAGCAGATTGCCGGTAACACAGGGATGGTGGTGTTTGCGTTCTCCGTGGCTTTCGTGTTTCTGGTGCTCGCGGCACTCTATGAAAGCTGGGCGCTGCCACTCGCGGTCATTCTCGTGGTTCCGATGTGCGTACTGAGTTCGATCGCCGGGGTCGGATACGCCAAGATGGATATCAACGTCTTCACCCAAATTGGCTTTGTCGTGCTGATCGGGCTGGCGAGTAAGAACGCCATCTTGATCGTTGAGTTTGCCAAATACCGGCGCGAGGCGGGGGTTCCTCGACGCGAGGCGACACTGCAGGCGTGTGAGCTGCGCCTGCGACCAATCATGATGACTTCGTTCGCCTTCATTCTCGGGGTGCTGCCGCTGGTCATTGCCCATGGTGCCGGCTTCGAAATGCGGCGAGCCCTCGGGACAGCGGTCTTCAGCGGGATGCTGGGCGTGACGTTCTTCGGTATTTTCCTCACACCGATTTTCTTCTATGTGATTGATTGGATGAGTGAATGGCACCTCTTCTCGACCGGCATCGTGCCGCGAGTGGGGCGTGCGATTATCGACACACTTCAGCTTGGATTTGCGCGACGCTTCGTCGCGCGCACTTACCAACGCATGACAACCAGTAAAGCATCACGTACACGAAGCACGAAGCCGTCGATCGTCGCTGAGGAATCAGACTCAGACACGATTCCCGCAACGACTGCAGTGGAGAATGAAGAGGAAACGGTCCACTGAATTGGAAGGACGAGACCATCGACGAATTTCAGAGGACAAGGTAAG
>CBIHQO010000278.1:0-7837 GCA_966211735.1 uncultured Schlesneria sp. | reverse complement strand
CAGTCTCTTTAGAATCCCAACACGCTTCCCGTCCAAGTTCTTGGACGGTGTTTCTCAACGACTCTGACAATTCGTTCTGGACATGTCTTAGTGTGGTGGACCTCGTCAACTTCGTTTCAACGGAGGAGGGTTAAGCATGCTGCGAACTGGCGTCGCATCTCTAGTCATCTCGGTGATCGGCACATTCAGGCACACAGCCGCGCGTGCGTCGTTACCGATTCTGTTGCCCGCGCTTCTGGTGTTTGCATCGTCGTCGATCGCAACGGCCGGCGAAGCCGATCTGGCGATTCCGGATTTGCACCAAGGGAAATTCAACATTGCCGGTCAGGTGATTTCCGGCTGGTCATTGCTGTTCTATGGCGCATTCGTGATTACGGGAACTCTGGGAATCAGTCTCTATCTGCGTGGTCAGGTCGAGAAACTGCCCGCTCACCAGTCGATGTTGAATGTCTCTGAGATTATCTTTCAAACGTGTAAAACCTACTTGTTTCAGCAGGCGAAATTCCTGTTGATGCTGTTTGCGCTCATCGGCACCGCGATGACGTACTACTTTCTGGTCCTCGATGGAAAACCTGTAACGACGGTGCTGCAAGTGTTGCTGTTCTCAGTCGTCGGGATGGCTGGATCCTATTGGGTGGCTTACTACGGAATCCGAGTCAACACGTACGCGAATTCTCGAACGGCATTTGCCTCATTACGCGGTCAGCCGTGGGACGTCGTCAATATTCCGTTGCAGGCAGGGATGTCGATCGGCCTGTTTCTAATTTCGCTGGAACTCGTGATGATGGTTGTCATCCTCCTGTTTGTTCCGCGTGAGATCGTGGGAATCTGCTTCCTGGGATTTGCGATCGGCGAATCATTGGGAGCCTCAGCCCTGCGAATCGCCGGTGGCATTTTCACGAAGATTGCCGACATCGGCTCCGACTTGATGAAAATCGTGTTCGATGTGAAAGAAGATGATCCTCGCAATCCGGGTGTCATCGCCGACTGCACGGGTGACAACGCGGGCGACTCAGTCGGCCCGACGGCCGATGGATTTGAAACCTACGGCGTCACCGGCGTGGCTTTGATCAGTTTCATCACGCTGGCAGTGACCGAGAAAACTGCGGGGCCTGACTATACCGATATTCAAGCAAAGCTGATCGTCTGGATCTTCGCGATGCGGTTCCTGATGGACTTCATGTCGGGGGTTTCCTACTTCATCAACCAGGCGATTTCGAAAGCGAAATACACGGGGCTGAAAGAGTTTGATTTCGAAGAACCGCTGACACGTTTGATCTGGATTGCCGCGATCCTCTGCATCTCCACTTCGTACGGGATGAGCTGGCTATTGATCAGTGATCTGAAGATCGGCGAGACACCTCTGCCGCAACTCTGGTGGCAATTGGCGACGATCATTAGCTTTGGAACCCTGGCCGCTGTGTTGATTCCCGAATTCACCAAGGTGTTCACAAGTTCTCACTCCAAGCACGTCCACGAAATCGTGACCGCGTCTCGCGAAGGAGGGGCGTCGTTGACGATCCTCTCGGGACTCGTTGCGGGCAACTTCAGCGCGTTCTGGATGGGGATGCTGATCGCCGGCCTGATGGCAGGCGCGTACTTTGTCAGCCTGTTGGGGTTGGGAAGTGTGATGGGGGCTCACGCTTCGATTTTTGCGTTTGGCTTGGTGGCGTTCGGATTCCTTTGCATGGGCCCCGTCACGATCGCAGTCGATAGCTATGGACCAGTCACCGACAACGCTCAGTCGGTCTTCGAGCTTGCACAGACCGAGCACATCCCTGGAATCAGCGACGAGATCCATCGCGACTTCGGATTCGTTCCCGATTTTGAAGTTGGCAAGCATTACCTGGAGGCCAATGACGCGGCTGGAAATACTTTTAAGGCGACCGCCAAACCGGTGTTGATCGGAACGGCAGTCGTCGGCGCGACGACGATGATCTTTTCGATCATCCTGCTGCTGGAGAAAGCCGGCATGCTGCACCTGAGCCTCACCGATGCCCCCGTGTTGCTCGGCTTCATCTGTGGCGGTTCGGTCATCTTCTGGTTCTGCGGCGCATCGATGCAGGCGGTCACCACCGGGGCCTACCGAGCGGTTGAGTACATCAAGAAGAATATGCGATTGGACAAGAAGGAAGCGGACATCGAAGATTCGAAAATGGTCGTCAAGATCTGTACCGAGTACGCTCAGGCCGGGATGTGGAACATCTTTATCGCCCTGATGACCATCACACTGGCGTTTGCCTTCTTCGATCCGAACTTTTTCGTAGCGTATCTGATCTCGATCGCCGTGTTCGGCCTGTTCCAGGCCATCTACATGGCAAATGCAGGCGGGGCTTGGGACAACGCCAAAAAGCTAGTAGAAGTCGATCTGCGCGAGAAGGGGACGCCACTTCATTCGGCAACCGTGATCGGCGATACCGTGGGTGACCCCTTCAAAGACACGACGTCGGTCGCGTTAAATCCAATCATCAAGTTCTCGACCCTGTTCGGACTGCTGGCGGTCGAAATCGCGGTGAAGATCAAAGAGGCGGCACACGCGGGCAAGGGGACGGACTACACCGCCTATGTCGGCGTCGTGATGCTGGTGATCGCCTTGGTTTTCGTCTGGCGTTCGTTCTATGCCATGCGAATTCCAGCACGAGACGCGGCGCAAAATGCCTAAAGTCTGGGTATGCCACGGATCCCGGACGATCAATCTGTGCGCTTCTGCGTCATCTGTAGATCGGGTTACTGATCCGCAGTTGACGCAGTGCCATCGATTGCAGACGGGCTGAAGGCCGAACATTGGCTGAGCAATCGCCAATCATCAAAACCCATCGAATCGAGCGGTCGTATCCCTGTTTGGATTGTGTGCGACCGCCCGTGCCCGCTACAGTCAGACCAGTGTTTGTGATCCCCGGCGAATGCCCATGACGCTGGGACATCGTCGTATGAGTTGTGCGGAATGGAATTCGTCATCAAGCGATGTCCGCCAGAGCCGACCGTGGCCAAGGGATTGGAACGGACCTGGCTCTTAAAGGCCACTGGTATCTGCGACCAGAGTGGCACCGTTCTTGGTCGTATCGAACGTCGCACCTGCGAACAAGGAGCGGTCTGCGGCACGGTCGACGATCTGCTGTGGCAAACAGGCGTCGTGACCGCGATCTTTACTACTCGTATCGGACCAACGCCCGAATTCTTATTCACCTACGACGATCGCCCGATGAGCGTCCATCCGCTCAATCATTTCCTCTGCGAAGAAATCCAGGCCCGCACGGTCCTCTCCTGGTTCCCCGAAGGCCAATGCACGTACTCAGTCGACGACACCGTCGATCCGGTAAGCGCGCTGTTCCTGTACCAAATGCTGGAACGAATCGACGCCGCCACGGAATAAAAACGCGATCCAGTGATCGCAACACGGATTGAATCCGGATAAGAAGGAAAGTCCACAAGCCGGTTATCGCGCAGCGTATTTACCGACCCGTGGAATTCTGGACACGCTCGAGGCGATGAGAACCGCATCCCTTCAGCACAAATTCAGGTAGAGGGCGTCTTTCTACTGAGTGGCATGCTTCTGGAAGGCCACATTCTTATGGCGTATACTCTTTTTAAAGAGACCCACACTCGCCGATTCGCCAGCTTCAACAAACTCGGAGCCTTCTGATGGCCACTTACTCGGTCTGGGGACGATTCTTCGCCTGGAGTTTGTTGCTGTCTTGCAGTAGCTCCCTGTCAGCCACCGACTATTTTCTAACAATCGGTGGCGGATACAATCCATCAGGCAATCAGGCGTCATTAGAAGCCAACGTCGTGTTCTTTCAAGACGTGTTGAAAGAAAAGCATCGGGGCGGGATGCATCACGATATCTTTTTTGCGGACGGTGATGACGACAGGGCCGACCTGCAAATCATCGTCGAGAAGAGAACGAAGCAGGACCTGCCCGCCTCAGAGGTGCTCGCGGCTCTCCATCGCCGCCGCGGAGCACAGCAATTGGAATATCGAAACCATCGTGTTCCCGATACAACTGGCTTGCTCGATCCGGCCTTGATTCGGAGTAGCATCGAATCGACTGGCAAGAACTCGCGACCGGGCGATCGTCTGATTGTGTATGTCACCGCCCACGGCAGCCAAGGGCCGAACGAGAATCCGTTCAACACGACGATCGACTGCTGGAACGAAAAGAAAATTGACGCTCGCGAGTTTACTCGTTGGCTGAACGAACTGCCGTCGACCATGCCGGTCATCATGGTGATGGCTCAATGTTACTGTGGTGGCTTCAGTCACACGATCTTTGAGGATCTGGACGAAGGCAAAGGATTGGCGATTCAGCCGCGGGTCGGCTTCTTTGCTCAACAATACAACTTGCCCGCGGCGGGTTGTCGGCCCGACATTGAAAACGACGAGGAATTCAGCAGCTATTTCTGGGGAGCCATTGCGGGACGAAGTCGCAACGGCGTTGCCGTAGAAGGGATCGACATCGATCAGAATCGCGTCGTCTCTTTCGCAGAAGCGTATGCCCATGCCGTCATCGCTGGTAACACGATCGACATCCCACTGAGAACTTCTGACGTTCTACTAAAGACATACAGCCGCTTGAGAATCTTGGAGACTGAACCGGACTCGACCCAGGTGGCGGAAGAGTCATCGCGAGACAAAGCGGGCGACGAACCGACAGAGGAGCCGAAACCGGCACCCAAGCCGCCCGCACTGTCAGGCTCTTTGCAGAGCTTCGTCAATCGCGGCCGTCCGGTTTCAGCGCACATCGTCACAAAGCTCGGCAAGTCCCTCGGATTCTCATTGGAAGATGACGCGACGCGAGTTGTCACAGGATACGACGAGCTTCGTCGCAATCCCCGCAATCAGGGCCGCGGCCAACGAAGACGGCCCGGGTCAGGACGACGAGAACTCCTGCAGGAAGTGACGGGCAAGTGGCCCGAACTGGGGGACGAACGACATTGGGAAGAATCAGCGTTGCTCAAGCCCGATAATCAGGAGCACTTGCTGAACGAGATCAAAGAGCTGCCCAGTTGGAAGGCGTACGAGCAGCGACTGAAACAGGTCGAAGCGAGTGGGCAAGCCGCACAGCACGAATTGCGCGAAGTCAAATTCCGCCGCCTGATCAATACACTCGAAGCCATCCTCCTTGAGCAAAACCTGCCTCGCGTCGCCAAGCCTGAAATCGTCGAACGGTACCGACAAATGATCGCTCTGGAAGAATCGGCTTTGGATTCCACTGGCGGCAAATGACTGACATCACGTTCGCTGAGAATGGTGAGTCGTTACTGAGACAACAGAGCTGGGCGTCCCGCTGAGTGCGGCCGAGTAGTCTCTTCGAGTGTCCGGCTGGACACGCTGGACATCGCCGCTCCAAGATCGTATTCACGATCTCCAAGTCTCGTGACAGCAACCAAGACCTCTCCTTCTCTAAGCACCTCATGTTTGAACAGAAATCCGACCCGCTGCTCACCCGTCCCCAGTTTGCCTGGCGCATGGTCAGAAGCATCGGCGTCGCTTCGATCGTGTTGATCTTCTCATTGGCGATCGGCAGCGTCGGGTATCACTACTACTGCGAACTCCCGTGGGTCGATGCGCTGCTGAATGCGTCGATGATCCTCACCGGAATGGGCCCGGTCGAACAAGTGAAGACGACTTCCGCCAAACTGTTCGCCACCGCCTACGCCCTGTATAGCGGCGTCGCATTCTTGACGATCATGGCAGTGTTGCTCGCCCCGGTCGCTCATCGATTCATCCACCACTTTAACCTGGAAGACGAGTCTGATTCGGAGAAGTAAGGTCGCGTACGTTATGCTTTAGCTAACGAGGGGCTCGAAGTGGCGTCACTGCCGCCATTCGGAGGTCTGGCTGAAGCCTACCCTACGAAGACGGGAGTTCCGCTTTAGGAATCGCCGGGAAACAATTTGAGAATCGGCGGGTCGTTGTCGTCGTCCTTGTGCGGATTCCTTTTCGAGGGCGACGCGTCGTCAACGTTTTCGTCGTCGGTTTCCTGCAGCAGTTCGGTTTCAAACTCCGATTCGAGCTCCTCCAGCATACTGCCGAGTTCGGAAATCTGCTCTAACTCGCCGACTAATTGCGAATCGGGTGTCCCCTCCCGTACAAACCCAATCGGTCCGGGATCGTGATCGTGGCTGAATGCCCAGTCGACGCCGTGTTCTTCGGAGATATCGCACAAGATTCGCAGCACATCCATGAGCGTTCCATCCGGCAACCCCTCGGCCTCAGCGGAAGCGACGTCATCAGGATGAGGAGTGAAATTCGGCTTACTCCCTCCCAGCAGATGACCATCTGCCTGATCGAAAAACAAGTGGGCGGGTTCACAGCTCAGCCACGTCCGGCCTTCGTTCGCTGCTCGCAGGGCAAACCGAATCTGTGCGGCCTTGTCGGATTCCAGCGGTTCGGTCGACCGGTAATAGACGGTGAATCCCATAATGCGTCCTGCGAACAAAGCCGAAAAGGGTCAGACGATGTGGCAGGATTCTATCGAGAAACTCCGTTGCACCGCCATCTGTCGATGGCTCTTTTCGTCTCACTTCGACGCAACCGCATTATTCTTCAGCAAAGGCATACAGCTTGGTCGCCGTGCGATAGTAAAGCGTGTTACCAGCAATGGCTGGCGTGGCGGCAATTCGTTCTTCGAGTTCGATTTTCGTATCGACTCGGAGCGGCCGTTCGCCTGCTTTGACGATGGTTACGACGCCATCATCGAGCGACGTGAAATAGATGTAACCGTTCGCGGCAACCGGCGACGAGTAATATCGGCCCGCTGTTCCGACTCGGGTCATGAAGAGTTCTTTTCCACTGACGGGATCATAGGCCGTGACGATGCCGCCGTCCTTGATCATGACGCATTGGCCGCCGTAGCAGATCATGGTGGGGACATAGGGCAGGCCGCGTGCCTTCGAGTGCCTCCAGACAACGTGTGTTTCTGTCACATCGCCGACTCCATCGGGCCTGACGGCCAGCACGCTGTTTTTGGTCTGTGACAGGTACTCCTCCATACCTTTCCACTCGTCGCGAGTGATCTTGCCGTCTTTGTTGGGATCGTTGTTATCGAAGAAGCCTTTCATCATCGTCTTGTCGTTCCCCTCGCGCGTCAAATAGCCTTTGTCCTGATCGTCCGCCAGTTCCAGGATCTCGGCGAACGAAGGGAGCTTCATGTCTTCACCGGGGGACCAGGCTGCCAGGTAAAGCAGGTTGTCGTGAATGACGGGAGAGGCACAACACATCGATGGCATTCCGTTCACCCACCATTTTTCAGCCCCGGTCTGTAAGTCATAAGCGATCATGCGGCCAACGCCCGGGGCCACAATCTGAGTTCCACTGGCCGTTTTCCAGGCCACGGGCGTACTGTGAGATGCCACCGAGAGTCGTTCGCGCTCCCATTTTGGTTTTCCGGAGTCGGCATTGACCGCGATGATCTTGGAACCCTTTGTCTGATCCCTGACGAGGACGACCACACCATCGACCAGGATCGGTGAGACGCCCGTGCCGAATTCAAAGGCGGTGACGGCGGTCGGCATTTCCAGTCGCCAGAGTTCTTTGCCTGACAAGTCATAGCAAAACAGGCCACATGAACCAAAATAAGAGATGATTCGCTGCCCATCAGTCACACAGGTGGAAGCAGACGGGCTCCCTTCAACCGTATGGTGGACTTCAATTTTGGTCGCCGGCGCTTCGCGTCGCCAGACCTCGCGCCCGGACTCACGATCAAACCCAATCGTGAACAATTTCCCCTGTTCATAGCCAGTCAGAATAATCTTTCCGCCGACGATGATTGGCGATGATGCTCCTGCGGGTACTTCCGTCTTCCAGCGTACATTCTTCTCGGGACCAAACGAAA
>CBIHQO010000277.1:0-7839 GCA_966211735.1 uncultured Schlesneria sp. | reverse complement strand
CTTGGGATTAATCCCAAGCGTGGCGTGGTTGACCTACGCCCTGTGTACATCATCCACGACCGCCGCCGCCGACATCTTGGTATTCGGAACCATCAGTGCTGGCTTCGTCTATTACGGTGCCCCGTACGCCGGCAGCTTCGCTGGCTACTTCTGGTTTCGTGATTCCAACATCTCGATCCCACACGCCGCCGCTGCATTCACGCTCTTGGTGGAAGCGGCGTACCTGGGGTGGGTGATCATTTTGACGCGCTGAATAATTCTTGGGACTCATTCTTTCACATCGGAAGCAAACGGTGAAGCAGCGTCGAGATGGCCGCAAGCTCCAAAACTGGCATCGCCCTCTGGGCCAGTCCAAGCTCCGTTCTCGATTCTTGACGAATCGGCGAGGTCGGCGAACGGTGACCATGGCAGAGTACGATGCCGAATGGGATCTGGATCGTTCTTGGCACGAATATGACTACTGGACTTGGGATGACGAGTGCGAGTACAGGGACATACCTGCATCCTTGGCAAGGTTTGAGCTGGATGTGTCCATCGATCGATTTCTTTGTCCTGCCCCGCCATTGGTAGACCTTCCCTCCAGTCAATGTGTTGTGACGCCAGGTCAGTGGCAGGGAGTTCGCTCTGATGAACTGATGCAGGAGCTTGAGCAGCAAAAGGCGATGCTTGAGGGTTTGCCGACAGAGGGGACGATCACTCGGCTGTGGCGGGTGTTATCCGAACCGGGTGTACCAGAGGCTCTCAGGGAGATCAAAGCCAGATTTCCAGATTCAACTACGGTCAATTGGGTTTGCAAATTCGCGACTTTCTGGATTCGAAGCCCGGTCGACTTTCAAGGCCGCGATTTCAGATCGCTCATCGAGCACCTGTTTGTACTGTACCACCCTCCGGCATTTCTCGATGGTGAATGGAGCCGCAAGGAACCGCACTTCAAGTGGCTCTGCTGGTTCATCGTGCTCGGCCAGGGAGGCGATCTGAAACAAGCCGCGAAACGATTCGGCTGGGCAGTGCCGCGGCGTCTCATCCAGTTTTTGTATGACGCCCCGGCGTCGCTTCATCCGCCGAGTGCATGTGTCTATGCAGAGATTCGTCGGTGCGGCGGCGAGGACATCGATGCCCTGCGGGTCTTGCGCAATCCGGCATTCGTGATGGATCCGACGGAACCTGGAGATGCCGCACATGCCGTTTTCTGGAAGGATACGATCTGCTGGTTGATCGAACATCGAAAGCGACTGTCTGATGCCGAAGCAGATCTGATCCTCTCTTGGGCCATGCATGAGTTCACCGAGTGCCGGACATTCGCCATGCGGGGCCGAAGCCCACGCGCGTGTCTGGAGCGCAGTCAGATTTATCACGAGGAGTTGGCCCGACCTTGGGCGCAGTTCCTATGGAACCCCCATGGTTGGGATCTTGTGATTGCTGATGCCGAAGGAACGCGATGGACTTTTGAAGAACTCACATCCGGGACGGACCTCTACGATGAGGGTCAGTCGCTTCGTCATTGCGTGGCGTCCTACGCCGCGCGCTGTGCTGCTGGATATTCCGCGATCATCTCCATGAAACGTAATGGCGCGCGTTGCATCACTCTAGAGATCAATCCGCGGAACCGCACGCTCGCACAGGCGCGGGGCCTGTGCAATCGCGATGCTGATAAAACTGAACGGGCAATGATCGGTGAGTGGTTGACCCGCGTCGTTAACCAGCGGATTCAAAAGTGAAGTGGCCTGGCACTGACTCTGAACTTGGTCGACCATGCTCAGGCCGTCAGCAGATTCTCAATGACGGCGTTGGGCACTCATGGTCTGGTTGCGGGCGAGTGCGTCTTCGGCTTCGGTGATGCGACCGCAGCGTTGGCAGATGACCGAGAGTTGAGCGAACGAGAACGGGTCGTTGGGTTCCAGTTCCACGACCTTCTTCGCATGGGCGATCGCTTCGTCGAACTTGCCGAGCTTCTGCATCACCACAGCCAGGGCGGAGTGCGACAGGGAATGCGTCGGTGCCTCAGCGATGATCGCCAACAGCTTCGTCGCGGCTTCGTCGAGGTTCCCCTGGTCTTTCAGTCGGATCGCTTCGTCGTACATTTCGTCAGGCGTCGGCATCGCATTCAGCTTTCGGCGGGAGCATTGATTCGGATCGATTTATTCAACCACAATATCATAGTCGGGAGCAGCCCACGATCCAATCGTCTCCGCTGAGGAAAGGAGGCAGCAGCAAGGCTGGATTGGTCATCTCAACCTGGACCAGTATGATCGTGATCATGCCGCCATCGCTTCCCCAAACCGAGCAACCCCGCCCCGCGCGAGCCGAACTTCTTTGTCTTGCCGGTGCGATCCTGCTCGGTGCGATCCTGCGTCTGGCCTATCCTGGTCGGATGGCGATCGAGCACTTTGACGAGGGAGTCTACGCCTCGAACTTCTGGTTCGGTGCCGAGGAGGGCTACGAGTATCCCGCCCGTCATTTGTATGCCCCCCCCCTGCTCCCCGCCGCGATTGAATGGACGATGATCATCGCCTCACTGTGCGGCATCCGACCGACGGGATTCATTCCGATGATCCCATCGCTGATCGCCGGGTTGGCCACGATCCCGTCCATCTGGTGGGTCGGCCGACGTTGGTTTGGGCCAAGCGCCGGGATCGTGTCCGGGTGGTTGGTGGCAGCGAGCGATTTTCACTCGTCGTACAGCCGAGCCGCGCTGACTGACGTTCCTGTGTGCCTGTTCATCCTGTGGGGTGTCTATTTCACCTGGCAGGCACTGCAGACGGGAACGCGACGATCGATCATTCTCGCCGCTGTCTTCACGGCCCTCGCCTGGTGGACCAAGTACAACGGCTGGCTTCCGCTGGCTGTTGGCCTGTCGGGCGCGGCCGCTTGGCAGATGAGGCTGCCTCGCGCTGAACGTCAACTTGTGCAAGTCGGCAAACGTTGGCTGCTGATCGCAAGCCTTTCGTTCCTGCTTTGGTCCCCCGTTTTGATCGGGTTGCAGAGTCACGGCGGGTACGCTGCTGTCGCGGCCAATCACCGGCAGTACGTTGAAGGGTTCACCGACTGGACCGCCAATGCTGAACTACAACTCGAAAACATCGCCTACTATGACGGCCCGTTGAGGCACCTCATTGAACCATGGATGATGCGCCGTGCGAACCAATTCATCGACCACTTGCCCCCGTCCTGGCTCGGATGGCTGCCCATCATTCTGCTTTTGCTGGGGACTGTCACCATCTGTCTACTCTGCCATTACCGCCGCGTAACGCTGCCATCGAAAGGGGCTAACTGGGCGCTGCTGGCGTGGATCTGTGGCCTGACGGTGGCGACTCCTTGCTATCACCCCTACCCTCGCTTGGTGATGCCTTGGATGCTGGCGGCTTGGCTCGGCGCCGGATTGATCGTGCAATACGCGGTCAACAGTGGCGTGATCTTCGCATTGAAATCCCCCAACCAAGACCGACCCTGGAAACTGCAATGGGCGGAAGCCGCAATCGGTGCCTGGCTAATCGTCGCAGTGATTGCGCGATGTCCGATTGGGACTGCCTATGCATGGGAAAGTCGAAGCGGGCTAGCCAAAGCAATCGAGGGCTTCGCGGGCCATATCAGGAGATTCACGGCGGCAGCTGGGTTCCCGGAGGAGGAAGCGATCGTCTACGTTTTCGGATCGCCGCCGATTGTGTTTCACCTCAAGTCGAACCGCCTTCCTCTGGTTGGTCCCGCCCAGAATTTGGACTTCGCGGAAAAGGCATCTCCTCGGCCGACGTTCCTGATCTGGACTGGCCGCGCTCTCGGCGATTCCAGATTTGAGGAGGCCTGGGAATCTCGCAAGAGCCACTTCGTTGAGGAGGAGCGCGAGCAAGTCGATGAAAGCGCCCTCGTCAAATCGGACGACCAGGGAAATCTCGAAGGCTACGTTCGGCCAAATCTCTATCTCTATCGCCTTCGCAACTGACCACGATTTTCATCTTGTCGAACTCGGCGGGTCGCGAGTACATTCCCGGCCTCAATTCCCCCCTCGCCAATTCGATCTGCTCCGAGCCCAGGACGCTCTTGGGTGCGGGAGTGTTTTTATATGCAAGGAAGAGATCATGGATGACTCTGGTATCCAGGAACCGTCACGTCGACGACTGGGCCGCGGACTGAACGCGTTGATGGGCACAGGGGCGATGAATGACTCGGAGGGGGTCTCCGCCGGCGACCAGTCCGTGATTCACGTCGACCTGATCGAACGCAATCCGTTCCAGCCTCGCCAGGAATTCGACCAGACCGCTCTGAACGAACTGGTTGACAGCATTCGCCAACATGGCGTGCTTCAGCCGTTGCTCGTCAGAACGGCCGGGGGCGGATATCAGTTGATCGCCGGTGAACGCCGACTGATCGCCGCGAAGAAAGCCGGCCTGCAGGAGATCCCCTGCCGAGTCCTTGACCTGACGGACCAGCAGGTCAGCGAAGTCGCCCTGGAAGAAAACCTGAAACGCCAGGACCTGAACGTCCTCGAAAAGGCGACCGCTTTCCAGAACTACGTGAACCGGTTCCAGTGTTCGATCGAAGACCTGTCACGCCGACTGAGCCTCGACCGGTCGACCGTCAGCAACATGCTGCGACTACTGGAACTACCCGAAGCGGTGAAGAGCGACCTGCTCTCCGACAAGATCTCGGGCGGTCACGCCAAGTCCTTGTTGTCGCTGAAGGATCACGACCAGCAGGTCGCGATGTGCCAGCGAATCCAGAAAGAACACCTGTCGGTCCGCAAGACCGAAGAGGCCGTTCGCGAGATGCTGACCGAATCCGGCGACGTTCTGCCCATGAAGGGGAAGAAGCCGAAGTCGGAAACCGCTGTCGTCGAACTCACCCCGCATGTGCTCAGCCTGCGAGATCAGTTGCGGGACTGGCTGGGTGCGGCCGTGGAAATCAAGCTGTCCGCCAAGGACAAAGGAAAGATCATCATCGACTTCCAGTCGACGGATGACTTTGAGCGGATCGTCGGGCAACTGCACCGAGCGGCCTGATCCGGTGTTTGTGGAGCATATGGAGTATTGATTGCCTCGGCTCAATCTTACCCAAACAACGCGTTCCACGTGGAACGCGTCTTTTGTCGGGCAAGAAGACTTTTGCCGAAGCTGTTGACGAAGTGCGACACTCCCCCTAGACTGTCGCCCACACGAGCGGGATGTAGCTCAGCTTGGCTAGAGCGCCTGGTTTGGGACCAGGAAGTCGCAGGTTCGAATCCTGTCATCCCGATTTTTTCGCCTCAGGCGAAAAAATAGAGAGGAGAGCGGAGAAAGTAGTAAGTAGACAAGATGAAGGCCTAACCGCTCTCCTCGGTCTACTCTCTACTTTCCACTCTCCTTCTCTTTTTTCTATGAGCACCAAATGGCATTCGCCTTTGAGTAGCTCGTCGTCTATCAGAAGTCTGTCGACTTCGCGGACCTCATCTGTCAGCGTACAGAACAGTTTGCTCGGGGATACGGCTTCCTCGTCGATCAACTGAACCGAGCCTCCGTTTCGATCTCCGCCAATATTGCGGAAGGCAATGGACGCTTCACGAAGCCAGACCGGAGGCACTTCTTCGGAATTGCGCGAGGGTCCGTGCAAGAGTGCGTTCCGCTTCTTGAACTGGCTCGCCGGCGAAATCTAATCGAGGATGCGTGTCACGCAGATCTCAAAGTCGGCTCGAGGAAATCAGCCGCATGCTGTCCGGCCTGATCAACGGTCTTGAGAATCGCGAGTCGTAACGCAATCGAACTCGATTGATCGATCTTCACGACCAGGCTGAACATTGGCCTGGTCAGATGGAATCCTGCGACCCTCCGGCTAAAATCATCTGATCGTTTCCCGGGGCCGGATTCGTGTTTCCAGCGATGGGTACATTGCGAAAGGTCTTCCATTGAGTCCGCTGTCTGCCGTCGATGATTCGAAATCGCCGCACCCTGTTCACCTGACGATTGTCTACTTGCTTCTGCTGGTGGTGGCCATTGGGGTGTTTTTCTTGATTCGATCGTTTGGCGAGGGGTTCGTGCGAACCATTGCCGAGCCTGCTGCGGGAGCCACGGTGCCCGTCGCGAAGAAGGCCAATCTGCATTCGACGCTACCACAAGTGTTGCTCGCGATCGTCACGATCATGGTGACTGCTCGAATTCTCGGGACTGTGTTTCAGAAGCTGGGGCAACCTCGAGTCATTGGCGAGGTCATTGCCGGGATCGTGCTGGGGCCGTCACTGCTGGGGAGAATCTCTCCCGAGACGACGGCGTTCCTACTACCGTCGGGGGTCATGCCCACGATCGGGGTGCTGGCGCAGCTGGGTGTGATCCTGTATATGTTCCTCGTCGGCCTGGAACTGAACTCCGAATTGCTGCGTGAGCGAGCCCACACGACCGTGGCGATCTCGCATGCCAGCATCATGGCTCCCTTCCTGCTGGGGGCGGCTTTGGCTTTGGCGGCTTACTCGCGATATGCACCTGACGGGGTGACGTTCACCAGCTTCGCGCTGTTCATGGGGATCGCGATGGCGATCACGGCGTTCCCCGTCCTGGCACGCATCCTGACCGACATGAAAATGGAACGGACCGAATTGGGCGTCGTGGCCCTCAGTTGTGCGGCGGCTGACGATGTCACCGCGTGGTGTCTGCTGGCGTTCGTCGTCGGCGTGACGCAGTCGGACCTGCAGGGTGCCGTCGTCACCATCATGCTGGCGACCGCCTATATCGGAGTCATGTTCGTCGTAGTTCGGCCTCGGCTGCAAGCCTGGTTGGAATCGACGAAGGGGAAGAGCCTGTCCAGCACGATGGCGGCCTGGGTGCTGATCGCGGTCCTGGCTTCCGCGCTGATCACAGAAGCGATCGGGATTCACGCGATCTTCGGGGCGTTCCTGCTGGGCGCGATCATCCCTCACGACAGCGAACTGGCGACATCATTTCGGCATAAGCTGGAAGACATCGTCTCCATCCTGCTGCTGCCGATGTTCTTCGCGTTCACGGGAGCTCGAACGCAGATCGGCTTGCTCTCGCAGCCAGTCGACTGGTTGTTCTGCGGGATTATTATTTTCATCGCGACGCTGGGCAAGTTCGGCGGCACCTTAGGAGCGGCTCGGTTCACGGGACTGAACTGGCGGACATCCGCGGCCCTCGGGATCCTGATGAACACACGCGGGCTGATGGAACTGATCGTGCTGAACATCGGACTCGACTTGGGAGTGATCTCGCCGCCGCTGTTCGCGATGATGGTCTTGATGGCCCTGGTGACGACGATCGCCACGACGCCGATCCTGGAGCGGTTGACTCCTGCAAGGAACCCGGTGGCGACTCCGATTGAAGGTTGATCGAGAGTTGTCCAGCTTTGGGGTGAGGACAGTAGGAGAGTCCACGTTGGGATCGGGTCCGCATGCTGACGCAGCGCGGCTCACCAAAACCAACTTCCAGGCGAGCGCGCTGCGTCAGCACGCGGACCCATGGGTACTCGGCGCTATCGACTCGGCAGAGCCAAGTCTTCCTGACGAATCTCGACGGGTACGCCTCCCTCTGGGATATCGCGTTTCATCGTCCAGAGAATTCCCTGGAGGACCAATCGGCGGTACTCCGGCAGCTTCCAGTTTTCGTGGTAGTGCAGTCCGCTGAAGCCAAACGAGCGTCCGCTGTCGGGCCGTTCGCAAGCCCAGGCCACCGTCTGATCAGCCCCATCGATCGAGACTTGGAGGAGTGGAGCGACCTTCAATTTAAGGTCGGGCACTGGTTGCTTCAGCGCGTAGTAGAACTCGTCGCGAACCTCAAAGGGAGTGACGCCGGTCGTCACCACATGTGCTTCCATTGGCTTCACGGTGAACGTGGCGAATTTGTATTTCCTGTCCGCCCCGCCGTG
>CBIHQO010000276.1:0-7871 GCA_966211735.1 uncultured Schlesneria sp. | reverse complement strand
GGCCACTATTGCGCCAGAACCGTGCGGCAGCTTGCTGTCACACGATTCAAATAAATAAAAAACTCACAGACTGCTTCGGTCTGCAAAGTTGTCCTCAGAACCTCCAGCCAATTGCATAACATCAGCCCACAGGGAAACCTGTGGGCTGATGGCGTTCTTTGGGGATTGATTTCCACGTGAGCTGCGATGCATCCAGTGCATGGTCGGCTTTCACGCCTTGGAAATGAATGGGACGTATGCGACTGAGAAGACTTATGGGTGCAACTCACATGGGTCGCATTTGTCCTGTTCTTGATTAGCTAGGGCCGCCTAAGATTCGGCGAACACCACCTGCGTAGATTCCGCTTACGTGGATCAACTTGTTTTGTATAGAATCCGCGTACAGCCGACAGGATCGGCAAGTTTTGCCATTGGTTTACCTTCGTTTGGGGCCGCAGCTGATGTCAAATACTCTCGCGAATCGAACGTCATCGCCGCGTGAGTCGCTATTGAGCCGCTTGAAAGTGATTCTGGCATGCCCTCAATGCCACGGTCCTGTGGACCTGTCCGACGAGTCCGCGGAAATCCGTTGCGAACGCTGTGGTGTCGTTGGCGAGCGTACTCCAAGCCAGCTTCGCCTGGGAGGGTTTACAACCAGTGAGTTGCGGCAGGATTTCTTGAATCGATTGAAGGAAACTGCGAAGCGAAAGTTGGGCACGTTCTATCCGTGGGCGATTTCGCTGCTGGCACCCGTTCATATGCGGAATCTTGTTCCCAGGTTCATTCAGTCATTCGACACATCGACCGAGCTGGTTGCCGACATGGGATCGGGGACGAATACCTACCAGGATCGTGTCGTCTGCGTGGATGGTGGCAACTATGAAAACGTGCACGTCACTGCTGATCTGGCCCAACTCCCATTTCAAGACGGATCACTGTCGGGGATTGTGAGTATTGCGGTTCTTGAGCACGTTCCCAATCCCGCCGAACATGTGCGGGAGTTCTTGCGGGTCTTGAAGCCCGGCGGGCGGGTGCTTTGCTATATCCCGTTTATGCAAGGCTATCATGCATCACCGCACGACTACCAGCGATATACCTCGCAAGGGATGCGAAAACTGTTCAAGGATTTTGACGACATTCAGGTCAGTGTCGGCGCAGGTCCAACGTGCGGATTCCTGTGGATTCTGCAGGAGTGGCTCGCGTTGTTCTTTTCGTTTGGTTCGCTCCGCTTGTACCGCCTGCTGGTGCCACTGACCTGGATCCTGTCGCCACTCAAGTATCTTGACTTGCTGCTCGTTCATCACCCCGCCGCAGACGTGATTGCCAGTGCGTTTTTCGTGGAAGCCCGTAAACCTGCTCGCCGATGACTGTCGCTCAACCGCAGGTGCGTGCTGCTTCGTCCCGACATTGAGCGAGGTCATGGCGGGCTGAGAACCATCTTAAAGCGGGGTGACGACAGCAGGCTCGACTTCTTTGCGCGATATTCGCAATCGTGGCGGGAACAAATCCGAACAGGTTTGCGTCCCTACTTCGACCAACAGGGCCGCAGCGAATTCGCCGTAACTGCCACATTTTGGACAGTTTTCCATCGTAACCACCTTTCCCTACCTTAATTTCGGTCTTGTGTGATTTCATGGATTCACATAATTTCCAACGATGCTGAAAGGGAAGAACCTGTCCAGACGATTCTTCCCGATCCGCTCCGAAGGGACGCCAGTCCCACGGGTTACAGCCGGGCCGATGTGCGAGCGCAGTGTCGATATTACTTAAGGCTTCGATCGGGGACGTATGTCGCAGATCATCCCACTTGTCCGACCCTACCTATCCGGCAAGGAAGCGGAGCATGTTCAACAGGTCTTGCACAGCCAGAAGATTGCGAGCGACGGTAACTACACCAAGGCCTGCGCGACGTTGATGGAAGATCGATTTGGCGTTTGCAAGGTCTTGATGACTCCTTCTTGCACCTCTGCTCTGGAAGTCGCAGCACTGCTCTGCGGGCTGAAGCCTGGCGACGAAGTCATCCTGCCGTCTTACACGTTCGTATCAACTGCCAATGCCGTGGCCTTGTGCGGCGCAACGCCCGTGTTTGTTGATATTCGTTCCGATACGATGAATCTCGATGAAACGCTCGTCGAACGCGCGATTACGCCCCGAACCAGGGCGATTATGCCCGTGCATTACGGCGGGGTGAGCTGCGACATGCAGCCGATCATGGCCATGGCCGAGCAGCACGGCTTGGTTGTCATTGAGGACGCGGCGCAGGGAGTGAATGCCTCCTACGAAGGCCGCGGTCTCGGTTCGATTGGCCAACTTGGCTGCTTCAGCTTTCACGAGACGAAGAATTTCGCCTGTGGTGAAGGTGGTGCCCTCTGCGTGAATGACCCGGCATTGGTCGAGCGAGCGGAAATCATCCGCGAAAAGGGAACCAATCGCAGTCGATTCCTGCGCGGGCAGGTCGACAAGTACACCTGGGTCGATATCGGTGGCTCTCACTTGCCTAGTGAACTTGCGATGGCGTTCCTGTACGGTCAACTCGAGCAGATGGACGAGATCCAACGAATCCGTCGTCGGATTTACGATCGCTATCTTGCCATGCTGCGGCCATTCGCCGACGCAGGCGTTTTGCAGTTGCCGGTCATTCCCGAAAACTGTGATTCGAACTACCACATGTTCAGGATCATGACTAACACCGTTGAAGCACGGGATCACCTGTTGTCGCACTTACGCAGCAATGGTATTGGCGCAACCTTCCACTACGTGCCTCTGCACACGTCACCGATGGGCCAGAAGTTTGGATATACTGCGGGAGACCTTCCTGTCACCGAAGAACTGCATGCACGATTGATTCGATTGCCACTTTACTGCGATATGACCGTTGCAGATCAGGATCGAGTCGTCGACGTGTTGCACGACTATTTCCCCGCGGTCGCCAAGTCCACGCACCTCCGTCCTCATGTCATCCAGCGTGCGGCCTGATTTAATTATGGAAGTTGGAAGGGACTATGCTGCGATGAATCAGCAATGCCTTTGCGACGACAGCGATCGTCGGCACGCTGATGTCGTCAATAAGTGTGTCCTCTCTGTGGTGATCCCGGTCTATCGTTCAGAAGCCACACTCGAGTCGTTGTTCGAGCGATTGATCCCCAGCCTGGACGCCATTGGTCGCTCCTACGAGGTCGTCCTGATTGAAGACGGCAGCCCTGACGGCTCGTGGTCGAAGCTTGAATTCTTGCAGCGACGGTATCCTGATCGGGTCGTCGCAATTCAGTTGATGCGCAACAGCGGCCAGCACAATGCCTTGATGTGTGGCTTTCGACATGCCAGAGGCGAGTTTATCGTCACCATGGACGACGATTTGCAGAACCCCCCGGAAGAGATCTCGCGGCTGCTCGAGGAAATCGAAAAGTCTGATCGCGATCTCGTGTATGGGAACTATGCCGACAAGAAGCATAGTTCGTTTCGCAATCTGGGTTCGCTGGTTGTTAACACCTTTTATCAAAGAGTCTTTCGGACCCAAGCCACGGTGACTTCCTTCCGAGTGATCCGGCGATCGCTGCTTGATGCGATTTGCAATTGCGAACAGTCCTACACTTTCCTCGATGGCCTGCTCGCTTGGAATACGCAGCGCATCGGTTCTGTCGTGGTGGCCCACCACCCGCGATCGGTGGGTCAATCGACTTATTCGATCAGCAAGCTGGTGACCCTGTCCATCAATCTGTTCACGAGCTTTTCGTTGATCCCGCTGCAGGTTGTCTCGTTTTTGGGTATCGCCGTTCTCTTGCTGGGACTCGGACTCGGCGCGATCTGCGTCGGCATGCTGCTGTCTGGCAAAGTGAATTCCGGACCGATGGGAGTTTCTACGATCGTGCTCATTGTGGGCGGCGTGCAAATGCTGGCATTGGGAGTTTTTGGCGAATATCTGGGCCGCATGCATCTGCATTTGAATGGCAAGCCGCAATACCACGAACGACAGATCCTCGATCGATTGACCACTGAGCAGAAGGCTTCCTGTCATGAATGACGATCTTATTTCAGGAGTGCCGACGAGTGTCTCGGCTGAATCGAAGGGAGATGCCTTCCTGAGATCAATGCAGTCCGTGGGCGAGAAACTCGAACGCTGGACACTTCGCCGCCCTTGGCTGGCATCAATGACATGGATGGGAGTGCTGTTTGCAATCTCTCTGACTGTTCATACGCCGGCGTTCGAAACCAACGACGATGTCGTGATGAGTATGATTGTCTCGGGGACGGGCGCGTCCATTCAGCCGGACGAGCACCTGGTGTTCAGCAGTTTTGCCATCGGCCTGATCCTGAAGCAGCTTTACACTCTGCTTCCTTCAATTCCCTGGTATGGTGCCTACCTGGTGGGAATTCATTATCTCTGCCAGGTGGCCGTCCTCTATTGCCTGTTGAAATGGCGTTACAGCCGCGCCGCCGTGTTCTGTTTCTTCGTCTTGTTTGGCTCGGTAGGCGTGCAACTGATGTCGCGTCTGCAATTCACCAGCACCGCGGTTTGGGCCACCGAGTGTGGAATCTTCCTGATCTTGAATGGCCTTGCCTTACGTCGCGACGGACAGCGCCAAAGCGGGTTGAAACTGCTTGGCGCCGGCATGGCACTCATGATCCTCGGGTCCATGGTGCGGTTTGATTCGTACATTGGAGCCGTGGCGATCAGCGCGATCCCACTGACGATCCTGATCTGGTTGCAAGATCGAGCGACCGCGCCTGTCCAGCGCCTGTGGCGTACGGCACTGGTGGCAGCGGTCTTGACCCAGGTCGGGGCATTCGGAATGCAGGCGGCACACCAATATTACTACTCCAGAGATCCAGCCTGGCAGGAGTTTCTGGCCTTCAATCCGTATCGAGTGAAGTTCAATGACTACTGCTGGACTCGGTATACCGAAGAAACGAAGCCCGTGTTCGACAGCGTCCAGTGGAGTGCGAACGATCACGACATGATCCGCATGTGCTACTTCGACGATCCGCAAATTTTCGGTCGCAAGAACCTGCAGGCGATTGTCGAAGGTTTTCCGTGGGCACGAGAAGCCGTCAGCCTGCAGAAGATGCAGCACTGGTGGCATGAAATCCTCAGCAACGTGCGACTGTGGCCGATCTGGGCACTGATCCTGTTGCAAGTCTGGTGGGCTCGAGATCGGCAATTTGCGATTCGCCATTTCGTGATGCTGACACTGTCGTTGGATGCCTTTATTTGTGCGTTGATGTTCTTGAAGAATCCGCCCGGTCGTGTCTACTACCCGCTGATCGCCTTTCAGGCGCTCTACACGCTATACTTGATGCGTTATTGCGACTCATCGTCCGAGAAGCAGACCGAACTGACATCATCGACCGAGACCCTACTGAACGAACCACGCAACGCACGATGGCACGGCACGCATTTTCAGGGGTTCATCAGCGGAGCCTTTTGCTCGATTGCTGTCCTCGGCTTGTGTGTGGGTCAGTACAAGGCGCATCGAGATTCCAGGACAGCCGTCCGAGCCAATCGAGAACTGCATAAAGACTTGGCGAGAGTCGATCCTTTGGAGTCTGATCTGTTTGTCTGCTGGGGCGCCAGCTTCCCCTACGAATCGATTCTTCCACTGGAATCGAACAGCGTTCTTCGACGAATTCATCTGTTGACGCTGGGCTGGCCGCAACAGTCGCCCATCAACGATGCCGTGAAAGCACAGTTTGGAATCCGAGATCTGACGCTGTCTCTGTTCGACAATCCCAATGTCTACCTGCTTGGTCAGGGAACGGAACTGGCGTACTATCGAACGTACATTCGCGAGCACTATGGTACCGATGTGACTTGGGACCACCACTTTGACGGAGGCGAATTCGGCCTCTTCAAGCCTGTCAAGGTGGCCGCCAATCAGCCCGAACCAACGGACGAACCCACGGCGGTTTCATCGCGTTGGCGCGATGTCCCCCGTTGACCAGTCGTTGAACCATTGATTGCTTCACCAGTTCTGTGCTGCCTGCCGAGGATTGATTCTGCAGCATCGTTCAGTGACGTACGAAAGCCCGTCGCTGCCGCGTTCATTCAATAATGAGAGTTGCCACATTTTCTCGTGGTCTTGTGGTTCAATGACTGCAAAAACAGAAAGACGCATCGAGACGACTAAGAAAGGCAACAGGTCCAACGACCACAAGCGACATCCCGAAAAAAACATCTCGCTCGGCGAAGACCGCGGTTGCCGACAGGCAAGACGTGCCTGCTGCGATTCATGAGAGGGCGGCGATCGAGAAAGTCAGGGGCGAGCGGACATCACTGCCCGTCCAGACCGGGGATCCAGGGGCGTTGAAGGAAGAAACTCTTGATCGTGATGCGCCGTATAATCGCGCGTATGGCAATCAGTAATTGCCTCGTTCAAACTTCAACCACGACAAATGCGGCGGCATCGGTCTGGCGTCACCTGTCGGTTTGCTGCCACTGCGCATAGGTGGTACGCGGGAGTTCAAATCGATCGGTGGTGCGACAGTAGACTGAGGGAGATCCCAGACGGCCGATTGGGAAAAAGTTGCTAATGTGAAGGCGTGGACCCATCAGATGGTCCGCGACATGAAACATGACAACCTCGCCGATGATCAGCGTATTGACGCCCAGTGGTTGCGATTGAAAAAGCCTGCATTCGAGGCTGGCCTGTGCCAACGCCAGTCGCGGTGTCTTGACCAGGGCTGATGGTGGGGCCTGCAAGTCTGCTGCGGCGAGTTCGCTTTCCTCGCTCGGAAAATCTGCAGCAGAGACATTCATGGCGCTGATCAGATCTTCCGTAACTAAGTTCACGACGAAATCCCGCTGAGCCAGGATGTTTCGCTCCGTGTCTTTGGGGTGACCATCATCTCGACGGCCGATTCCAATGACAATGTAAAGCGGGTCACTTCCGACTGCGTTGAAAAAGCTGAATGGTGCCAGGTTAATTAACCCACCTTCACTCAAACTTGTCACCCACGCGATTGGACGCGGAATCACTAGATTTGTGATCAGTTTGTAGTTGTCCGCCGCACTTTGGAGGGCAGGGTCGATTTGCATTCGTCGTCTTTCCGCCACTAGGGGTGAGGTGCGAAGATCCAAGCGGCGGTGTGAGGCAATGGCGTGAAGTTAGTACCATACCCTGATCATTTCAAGGTTGAAGAACCTCCCGGTCGGATTGGTCCGGACTTTTGGTTTCAGCCCAACAATAGAAGCTGCTCCCCATCACGGATGGTCAGAGTGCAGATCGACCAAGGCGGTCGAATACAGACCTGCTGCTGAGCCCGTCCGAATGTGAAGACACAGCACACCTCGGTGCCCGAAACAAGTCATTCGCTCGCACACGATATGCTTGATTATGCGTAGATCATGATGCCAATGGCACTTGCGTTGAAATCCGCGCACAGGCGGTTGACGTGTTGTCAGAAGTCAGCGGCGTGGTGACGTACTCCGATCCAAAGAAATGTGATCGCGGCCTTTGATCTGGCATGCGCAATGCCTTCCGTAGATCGGCAGGGCAAATTGTCAGCAGTTGTTGATCAATGTTGGCCAATCTTGTGATGGGCTGGTACGCGAAGAGAGGGAACGAATTGCGGTGCATTAAAGTTCTACTCATCGTGCTGCCGGCCGTCGTCCTCTGCGCGGGATGTCGCTTTGAAGAAGAAGGGACCGGTCCCGGTAAGCGGTCCCAAGTGCTCGCGCTTCGACCGAGAGACGAACTGGAGATCGGGCGTCAGGCGTTTGGCGAAGTCCTGAAGCAGGAACGAGTCGTTCGGGATGGAACCCAAGTCGACCAGGTTCGTCGAGTCAGCGAACGGATCGCGAAGGCGATTGCGATCAAACCGTTACAACGCGAGATAAATTTGCGTGTTGCAGAGTATCAGTTCGAATGGGAATACGCCGTCATCGAGGACGCGCG
>CBIHQO010000275.1:0-7878 GCA_966211735.1 uncultured Schlesneria sp. | reverse complement strand
GGATCCCCTGAGTTCTCATCACGTCGCCAACTCGACAAGAGATTTGGGCCTCACGATTGATGACTGCCAAGTCGTGCTGCAGTAGATTTGTTGCTTAACTCGTTATTTGGTTTTTGGTTGTGGCAGTTTCATTGTTCGTCGAAGGAGCGATCGATGGTGTCGGATTCGGCGTCCTCTGCCTGTTGCATTCGATAGGTACGTCGGACAATCAGGAACGCTATAAAGTCGTACAGCCCATGTGTAATCGTGGGTATCAGCATGTTTCCCGCACCGGCGAACTGGTAGAGAACCCCCAGATAGAGGCCGAGCAATCCGGCCAATAAGGGATAAATCGCTGTGACGGAGTGAGCAGCTCCAAATAAGAAGTTGCTGATCAATAAGCTGGGGATCTGCCCCCACTGGTTCAGCCATTGTTGCAAGACCGCTCGAAACAGCAGTTCCTCGGAGACTCCAGCAAGGAACGCGACCCAGGCCAGATCGTACCAGCGGCAATCGTTTAAGAACGGTCCCAGGCTTTCAATCAAGAATCTTTTGACTTCAGCGAGCGGCCCCGTGGTGATGCGGTATGTCATCGAGAACACAATCAGCATGGGGATTGTGCCCGCGATCGCAACAGCGAAGGCTTGGCCGGACAATTGGCACCCGTCAAACGGATTGATCTGAAGGATCCATGCCAGGCCAAAAGCGAAAAGTGCGATTCCGCCCTGAAAAAGAGTCGCCATCAGAAGGAATTGGCTGCGCGACGTTTGCACGTTGGAATCAATTCCTCAAATGACGATCAATCGATCGATTACCGTGACCATTTCGTTACGTCGACGGCAGACTCGACCCAACCGCTATGCCGCGTGTAGCAGGCTTGCCGGGTAAAACTGTTCTCTCGTGAAATCCAGCGAAAGCCATGAATTGTCCACGCGTCAAACCCGATAACACAAGAGTCAGCGAAAGTCATCTCAGCGATTTTTCTGACCGCCGGTTTGAACCCGTCATCGAGTCTGATCTTCAACACTGATTCTACATTGAGTTCCGACGGAAGAGTCCAGCACGAACAGCATCCAAGAAGTACATCGCGATTTAATTGTGCTTTTACTCAACCGCCCAGAGCAACTGAAAGAAGAGGTCTCTGACTTCTGATCCAGTCACTCTTGTCGGCTCGGTACCTTGGGTACCAAACCAGTGATCGCCGTCGTCGGTCTTCCCCCTCAGACCGGCGACGGCGATACATTTTTATACCTACCGAGTTTGCTGGCGAGATCGGCGACATCTGATCCACCTCAAGGCCTAATCGGGATGGTGATCTGGTTTTGCCGCTCACCGCGAATCAATTTCGTCCCTTCGCCGGTCAGACGCAGGGTTGCCCTCGGCATCAGTGAAGCCAGTCGCGGGGTATTTCAAGATCGGCCAGTATCTCTCACAGCCCCGCACGCCTTCGCCTGATTGGCAGCCCGCGCAGAAAGCCGATCGAGAGTCAGCGGCCGCAGGCACTACGCCAGCAGTTCTCGAATGATGCGCGCCTGATAGACATCAGTCAGCCGCTCGTCGCGACCGTTGTGACCAAACGTCAGCTGTTCGTGGTTCAGGCCCAATAGGTGCAGGATCGTGGCGTGCAGGTCGGATGTTTGAGTTCGATTCGCGATCGCTCGATAGCCGAAGTCGTCGGTTGCCCCGTAAGCCTGTCCACCGCGAATACCACCACCGGCGAGCCAGACACTGAAGCCATACGGATGATGGTCCCGACCTTCATTGCCGCGAGACTTCAAGTTCCCTTGCTCTGCTCCGGGTGTGCGACCAAATTCGCCGCCCCACTGAACCAACGTCGAATCGAGCAGCCCGCGTTGCTTGAGGTCCGTGAGCAATCCCGCCACCGGCAGATCGGTTTGCTCGCAACAATTGCGAGTTCCCGCCGTGTTGTTCGTATGAGTATCCCAAGGCTGACCCGCCATGAAGAGCTGCACAAATCGAACACCCCGCTCGATTAATCTCCGTGCCATTAAGCACCGCTTCCCATAGGAACGAGTCTTTGGCTGATCAATTCCGTACAGAGCCTGCGTGGCAGCGGTTTCTTGACTGAGATCCAAGGCATCAGACGCGGTGAGCTGCATCCGTGCGGCTAATTCAAAACTGGCAATGCGAGCGTCCAACTCCAGTTCGCCGGGCCGTGCTTCACGATGCCGAGCGTTCAGCTTTCGAAGCAACTCCATTCGCCCTTGATCCACATCCGAAGGACGGGCAGTCTTGGGCTGCAAATGCAGAACCGGCATTCCCTCGGACCGAATCGCCGTCCCCTGATAAATGGGAGGCAACCAGCCGCTGGACCAGTTGCGGGCGCCATCCACCGGCAGTCCTGTCGGCTCGGGTAGAGCCACATAGGCGGGCAGGTTCTGATTCTCTGCACCTAATCCATAGGCGACCCACGAGCCGATATTAGGCCGGCCCGAAACGATCAGGCCGGTATTCGCCATCCAAATCGCCTGCTCGTGATTGCGATGTTCCGTGAACATCGATCGGATCACGGCAATGTCGTCGGCGTGGCGAGCGATCCCAGGCAATACTTCTGAAAACTCCAGCCCGCTTTCGCCATGCTTGCTGAACTTGAACGGGCTACCCATCAGGTAGCTGGTCCGATTCTCGTCATCCAGAACCTCGGCAGGGGGCGACTGGCCATCAAGGCGACTCAGTTCCGGCTTGGGGTCGAACAGGTCGACCTGACTGGGACCGCCGTGCATGAACAACTGAATGACAGCCCGCGCCTTCGGTTCGAAGTTGGGCGGCCGGTTCACGATGCTGTGTTGCGAAGCCTCTGCCGCCGCTAACGGAGACGCCTCGCCGCATAGAGCCGCCAATGCCAATCCACCGAATCCGCTACCGAGTTGCATCAATGCGTCGCGTCGGGTCGCACGAGTGCGTGCCAGCCAAGCCGTGTCTCCACCGCGACATCGTGAATCGGTGCTTCGCATGTCTCGTCCCCCGTGGCGACCCCACGTCAATCCAGATACACAAATTCATTGGTGGCCATCAGCATGTGACACAGATCCGTCAGCGCGTGGCGTTGTGCTGCATCTGCCAGATCCCCGCGAGCAGCATGTCTTGCCTGTTGCTCGGCCACAAATTCATTCAGCAGCTTCAACTCATCCGCCGTTGGTTCGCGAGACAGCGCGATCCGTGCCGCCAAATTGACCGGAGCATCCGATGATTCTCGAAGGCAGCGATCCGCAAATGCCTGGGCATACACCACCACCGAGTCGCTGTTCAGCAGCGTGAGTGCTTGCGTCGAAACCGTCGATCGGCTGCGGCGAATGCAGTTCGTTTCCATCACCGGCTGGTCATGAGCCTGCAAAATTGTCAGCGGATTGCCACGCAAGACCTGCACATAGATGGACCGACGGCGGTCGTTCTGTCCATCCGCCACAGTGACTTCACCATCCGGACGCCGTGTGACAGGGATCGCTGTTCCATACAGCTGTTGATCGAGCATCCCGGCAGCAGAAAGCATCGCATCACGCAGCGGTTCCGCATCGACCCGCCGGACGCGTTGCCGCCAGAGCAATCGATTATCAGGATCAACCGCTCGGGCCTGTGCCTGCGACGCCTCGTCGACCGTGGATTGCTGGCGATAAGTTGCGGATGTCATGATCAGCCGATGCAGATGCTTGATGCTCCAACCGCTGTCGACGAACTCCCGAGCCAACCAGTCGAGCAGTTGTGGGTGACTGGGTGCGGCCCCCATGGTTCCAAAGTCTTCGGGAGTCGCCACGATTCCCTCGCCAAAGTGCAGCAGCCAGACTCGATTGACGATGACTCGCGCGGTCAGCGGGTGGTCCGGTTGCGTCAGCCAGCGGGCAAACGCCAACCGACGTCCCGAAGTCTTGGCCTCTGCCGCAGGGGGTGACCATTGGAAGGAAACCGGCGTGGTCAGTGATGACAGCACTCCCGGCTCAACGGGGGCTCCCGGTGTCAGTGCATCGCCTCGTCGCAATAGTGGTGTCGTCACGGGACCTGGCTGATCGTACAGTGCTCTGAGTTCATCGAAGTGAATCCGTTGTCGTTCCTGGGCCGCAACACTGGCATTGCGCTGATCCACAGCGGGACGATAGTCGGCATAGGTTTCGGGCAACAGCTTGTCGAGGGCCTTGTCATCAGGCTGAAGCTGAGCCTGGAACTTGCCCACGAGGTACTTATCGACCTCGCTTCGCTGATCCGCGGGCTTTTCGAACGCCGCTTTGACGTCGGCTCGAAGCACCTCGGGAAGTGTGGCCAGGCGTTCCTCGAACAGCTTCTGCTTGTGCTGGGTTCGTAAGTCCGCCAACTCCTTTTTCAGACGAGCGATTTCCGTATTCAGTTTCTCGTTGTGCTCGTCGGCCGTCTTCTTCTGCGAAGCCGTGGCGACGAGCAGCCGGCGGTCCATTTGCGGAATCCACTGCTTCGGCCGAAGAGCAGCCATGAAGACCGCCTGCATCCGGTAGTACTCGGCCTGCGGGATCGGATCGAACTTGTGGCTGTGGCACCGCGCACATTGCAACGTCAGCCCCATTGTCGATGACGCAACAATTTGCAATGTGTCGTTGATCGTCGGATAGAAATACTGCGCATCGGCATTCTTGATGGTCGAAAAGTCGGGCCGACTCGAATCTGGCGCACATCGCAAGTACCCCGTTGCGATGACCGCTTCGATCACATCGTCTGGCAGACGATCCCGCGTCTCATAGGCGGTCCAGTAGTCCGTCAGTTCGTCACCTGCGAGCTGTTCCTGCAGGAATCGGTCATACGGTTTGTCGCTGTTGAAGGCGCGAATCACGTAGTCGCGATAGCGGAAAGCCGTCGGCAACGGACGATCCTCGGCCAGGACTCCCGCCGAATCCGCGTAGCCGGCCAAATCGAGCCAGTGTCGCCCCCACCGCTCGCCGTAGCTGGGGCTCGCCAGCAATCGTTCGATCATTCGCTCGTACGCGTTTTCAGAGTTATCAGCGAGAAACTCGCGCACCTCATTCGGCGAAGGCGGCAGTCCGATCAAGTCAAACGAAGCGCGTCGCAGCACGACCTCGCGCGTCGCGTCGTTCGATAGAGTCAGGCCCTTGGCTTCAAGTGCCGCGAGAACAAATGAGTCGATCGGATTTTGCACTCGATCCGGCGTCGAAACACAGGGGATCGGTGATCTGACAGGGGGCCGAAACGACCAGTGATCACTTTGTGCATCACCTGTCTGATCCTTGGAATCGGTCGCATCGTCAACGGCGATCTCGGAAAGATCCGCGCCATCATTGATCCAGGACCTGATCACACCTTTTTCCGCCGCCGATAGCCCCGGACCACCCTTGGGCATTTCGTTGGAGGCGATCTTCTCCCAGAGCAAACTCGATTCGGCCGCCTTGATCCGCATCGCCGGACCCGACTTGCCACCCTTCAGGATTTCCCGAGTCGTCGTCAGTCGTAGCCCATTCTCGGGTTCAGCACCCGCATGGCACTTCACGCAGCGAGTTTTCAGGATCGGTAGGACGTGTTCGTCAAAGGTGACCTTTGGGGGAGCGGCGGCAGCAGTCACGGCCGACCAGCCAACGGACCACAACAGCAATGCCAAACATCTACCAGCGGTGCTTCCAGACCGGCGAAATCTTTTCGTTGGACAGCCTGATCGCCAATGATGGCGGTTCCTCTCGAGAGGTCTGTTGTCAGGCTGCATTACCACCCTCCCGTGAAAACGAACTCGCGGCATATCACCGTTCCCATCAATTCTCCCTTACGTTTCGGGTGACGTCAACCAACGTTTGTCGTATGTCGAACAATCTCGTGGCCTTCTTCGGCTTTCCGTTGATCAAGATACTGTCCACAGATTTCGCCGAGGGGCGCAGAATTAAGAGTTAGAAGAATAGATTGGCAAAATGAACAGACTCACAATCCGTACTCTACCTGTGACCATGGCGCCGAATACGGGATATTCCAGCCTCAAAATGTGATTTCGTTCCCTGATCTGGGTGAGTGACAACCATGGCCGCGACATCCTCGGTGGGATGCTTCATCCAAAGTGGCTGGTCATCCTTGCGGATCGCCAACGCCGTTGGTTCTTTTCGATAAAGGCCCTCGGCTTCTCGGACGCGGTACACCAATGTCGTCTCGTTATCGCTGTGTTCCAGCACGTGAGCGACCGTCACGGGAACCCGCCGCGACTCCTTGGCTGGTGCCAATTTTGGTTGACGAAGAATGAAGCCGGTGGCGGTCGATTTGTCGTGTTGCAACTTCACTGATGACACGCATCATGAGCGTATGAAAATCGTCGGCATGAATGGTCGTAGTAGTCGCCATCAGTGCTACGATGATTATTATTCGAACGAGGGTCATGCGTCCAAATCGAATCGGCGGCATTGACTCGATGACTCAGCTCACGCCACACGATACTATCCTGGCATCAAACTTGATGTGATGCATCGGCAGCAGTTCTGCGCTGTCGAAAAGTCGCATCTTCGACGGATGCCGATCATGAATCCAATGGACGATCGCGAAAACCCGAACCCACTTCAAAACCTGGAGGAATGGGACGACTTCCTCAGGGATCGCTATCCGGCAGTCACGTCACCAGACGTGGCTTCGTTTCAGGCCACCGCTCCGACCAAGAAGCAGGATCAGTTTCGCAATTACGAAGCGGACGCGCGACCTGGTGTGCGCGAATTTTATCGCTTGAATCATCGCCATCAGACCTATGAGTTTGCTCGAGCCAAGCGTCAGCAGTTTTTGACACTGGACCGCTGTCAGATGGGAATCTGGGAGGCGGCCGAGTATTTGAATACGCTGGTTGATGAGAGCGACCCTGATACCGAGTTGTCGCAGCTTCAGCATCTGTTGCAGACTTCCGAGCACATTCGCGCTGACGGCCAGCCGCGATGGTTCATCCTGGCAGGATTCATCCATGACCTCGGCAAGATTCTGTGCCTGTGGGGTGAGCCGCAATGGGCCGTAGTCGGCGACACTTTTCCGACGGGTTGCCGGTATTCAGAGAAGAACGTCTTCCCGCAGTTCTTCGCGGACAATCCTGACCAGGATGACCCGCGATACCAGTCGCGTCTGGGTATTTACGAAGCAGGCTGTGGGCTGGATCAGGTGCAACTATCGTGGGGCCACGATGAATACATCTATCACGTCGTAAAGGATTATCTGCCTGACCCGGCCCTGTACATGTTGCGCTACCATTCGTTCTACGCGTGGCACCATGAAGGCGAATACGACTACCTGACGAATGGCCGCGACCGAGAGATGTTGGATTGGGTGAGGGCGTTCAATCCGTACGACCTCTACACGAAGAGTCATTCGCCACCCAACGTCGAGGAACTTCGTCCGTTCTACGAGGACCTGATCGCCGAGTACTTTCCCTCACAGCTGAACTGGTAGCTTCAAGGCTTCAATTCGAATTTCACATCCTGCGGTTTGCGTTTCTCAACCGTGATCGTGAATCCAGATGTGTCGGGATTCATGTAGCGCTCAGGGCTCAGAAAGGTGGGTGGGTATAAGTTCCCCTTCTCGTCGCCATGCGCCGGTTCCTTGACGACGGTGACGGCAACTTTGTAGGAACCGGGCAGGGCACCGTCCCCTGGAGTGAAGACACTCATCTGGAACTTTCCGTTTTTTTCGATCGTCCCAGAAGCGGGACTGCCCCTGGGATCTGTCGGTACGAAACCGACGGTTCCGGGCCCAACCGGTTTTCCGTCGAACGTGACCAGGCCAGTGATACGCGTCAGTTCCGGGCCGGTGGACCGGCCGCACCCTGCCACAATGGCCAGTAGCGGAAACAACGCAATCAGAGTAATTCGGCTTACGAGCAGCATGCGATAGAGATCCCTTCGCGACAGAGGCGTGCCGTCCGAGCAAAGAAGTAATGACGCTGATTCGCTATCA
>CBIHQO010000274.1:0-7880 GCA_966211735.1 uncultured Schlesneria sp. | reverse complement strand
TATTATTGTCCCTTTATTAACCTCCGGTGTCCCGTGGTAAAACCACTCCGATTATACTACCCCGTTTTATTTAAACCCCGCCACTTCTTACCTATGAAACTCGCTGTCTTTCTGCCGAATTGGATTGGGGATGTCGCGATGGCGACTCCTGCGCTGCGAGCATTGCGCCAGCAATATCCAACGGCAGAGATCACTGGCATCATGCGGCCGTACGTGGCTGACGTGCTGGCGGGGACTGGATTGCTGGATCGTTCAGTCTTCTACAACCCGCGCGGTCGTGATCGAACGCAGCGAGGCTGGGCATTCATTCGCAATCTGCGAGCCGAACGGTTCGACACCGTGCTGCTGCTGACGAACTCGTTGCGAACCGGCTGGCTGGCGTGGTTATCCGGAGCGAAACGGCGAGTAGGCTTCGCTCGTGACTTGCGAGGCTGGTTGCTGACCGACCGGATCACTCCGCACTCGCGTACGGTGCCGAATCCGGTGATGGATGAGTATCTGCGACTCGTGGAACGATGGGGCTGCGCCATAGCATCTCGCCAGATCGAAGCGGCTGTGCTGCCCGAAGATCAGGCTCAGTTGGCGAGGTTCTGGGATGCCCACGGATCGCCAGCAGACTATGTCACTTTGAATACCGGCGGTGCGTTTGGTGCCGCGAAGAATTGGCCTCGCGAAAAGTTTGTCGAGTTGGCTCGTCGCATTGTGACAGAACTTGATCAGCAGGTGCTGGTTGTTTGCGGGCCATCCGAGCGCGAAGACGCTCGCTGGATCGCCACGACGGCGAATCATCCTGCCGTGTTCAGCCTGGCCTTTGATAAGCTGATTATCGGCCTGACGAAGGCCGCGGTTCGCCAATCATCGTTGTTGGTGACAACGGACTCAGGCCCCCGGCACTTCGCCGCGGCGTTTGGCACTCCCGTCGTTACGCTATTCGGCCCCACGCATATTGCGTGGAGTGAAACGAACTATGATCGCTCGGAGCATGTTCAGCTCAAATTGGATTGCGGACCCTGCCAGCAACGCGAATGTCCGTTGAAGCATCATCGTTGCATGACCGACTTATCGGTCGACACTGTATTCGCTGCCGTAAAACGACAATTGGCCAAGCACGCCTCCAGCCGTCACGTCGCCTGATTCATTACCCCACTGCCGATACTGCCATGCACATCGCCATCGTCAGACGCAATTGTTCACTGAAAAAGGGTGGGGCCGAGCGATACTGCGTGAACTTGTTCCGTGGATTGCAGAAGCTGGGCCATCAAGTGACCATCGTCGGCGAGTCGATCGACGACGAATTGAAAGACGAAGTCGATTTTGTGCCAGTCCCGGTGCTCAAGTTGAACTCGTGGACCAAGAATAAATCGTTCTTCGTGAACACGGGAAAAGTGCTAAAGCAGCATCGCTTCGACATCGTACACGGTCTGTCACGAGTCGATGGCCTCGACACATTTCGTCTGACGGAACGACTGCAGATCCATTGGGTCAACATGTACTACCGCAACCCGGTCACGCGCTGGTTGCAGCACATGAACCCTCGGCATCGCCTGGTGTTCGACCTGGAGCAGCGGATCTTCGGCCCCAGCGGCGTGCGACGAGTCATCGTGCAGTCGAAGCTGGATGCCCGTCTGCTGGAGCAGTATTTCCACGTCGACGAATCGCGCATCTGCCAGATCATCAATGGAGTCGATACGACGACGTTTCATCCCGGTGCTCGCAGCGAACGGACCGCCGTCCGTGAGGAATGGAATATCGAGGCCGACGCACCGCTGCTGGTGTTTGCATCGATGGACTTCCGCGGCAAGGGACTCGATTCCCTGCTGGACGCAATGGCTCGGTTGAGGCACAGGGAAACCCGACTGCTGGTGGTCGGCCAGGGATCATCTGCCGCATTCGTGCGGCGGGCGAAGTCATTGGGAATCGCCAATCGAGTGACATTCACCGGTCGACAAGCCTCGATCCAGCGTTTCTATGGCGCGGCGGATCTCTTCGTCTTGCCGACAATCTACGAGCCGTTTCCCAACGTGAATCTGGAAGCGATGGCCTGCGGCACGCCGGTCATTACGACTGCCACTGCGGGCGGAGCGGAGATCATCCACGAAGAGAGCAACGGCTACCTGATTCCCGATGCCTGGGCGATCAATGAACTCGCCGACAAGATCGACCATCATCTGGCATTGCCCTGGTCGCGCAAGCAGTACATGTCAGACGCCTGCTGGGACGCCGCCTCGCGGCTGCGCATCGTCGACAACGCCCAAAAAGTCGCGGCCATGTTCGAAGAAGTCTTAAACGAACGCAGTCGCGCGGCCGCCTGAATTCTTGTAGGGTGTCGTGGAGTCTTCGGAACGCACCAACGCGGCTTCAATCAACCTTGCACGCTGATCTGCGCTCCAGCGGCGGCCACGCCGACCGAGGGCAGTGCCATAAAGCCCGCGGCACTCGGAAGCGCCGCGACTTGCATTGCTTGAGCGAGTCCCCAGAGCGCCATCCCACCATCGTGATGATGCACCGCATGCTTGTCCGGAGTCTTCGTCATCAACAGTGCCATCAGCATTTCGGTGCTGGAAAATCCATTCAACATCCCGATGAGCTGATCCATACGGCTCATCGTGGCGGGAACCAGACCACTGGTTGCGATCGGCAGCAGCGTGGTGTCTGGAGCCAGCAGCGGGGTCATCATGGGTGTGGCAACGTTATTCACTGCACCGATGTCCATCGTGATCTCCTTTTGAGCAACTCGTCAGGAATCAGATCAACTTCGAAGGGAATTGTCCCTCCGCAGAGGAACGATTGCAAATGACAGGCCGTTCGTAGAGATCTCTAAAACGTCGAGAAACCAAGCGTTTTCGACGATCGCGTCCCCGTCCGCGGTTGGTCGGAATGTCGCCGTTTCACTACAAGTAATGAGTCTTCATGTTGGTTTTTCGAAACGTGTCGCGGATTGGAATCACGGGTGCCACTCGGCAAGTACGAGCAAGCGTCCTTGCCTGCCTGATCGCAGCAGACAACAGCAACCTGCGCGATTCTGCTCACACAACGGAGATGGCTCACTCTGTGTGCCGTTCTCGAGTAGCCTTCTCGCTCCGCGAGAAGTAAGCCGATGAACGTCACGCAATGATTGCCATTCCGCCCGGTACGACGCTGCACCCGCGTTCATGATTCCAGTGCCCAGAATCGCGCACGGTCATGTGGCACTGTCTCTTCAAGGCACGGCCTGCGAGGGAATAGAACGTCTACCCGCACAAGCGTTGCAATCGTTACCGGCGAACGAATGCCAAAAATCGATGTCGTCGAAGGAGTCGTCTCTATTCTCTCCAAACTTCCCGATGCGACTATTTCGCATCGGAATAAGTATCGTCGCCGGTCGATGTGTCCCTCATTGGCGATCGTCGTCGCCGTATCGTGGTGCGCCCGGTCAAGACTGAGCGTGCGTGGGGGCCATTCGTGAAGACACTATTACTCCGCAGCTTCGATCCCGCGATCACGTTCCTGAACCGCTATTCGTTCCCGCGCAAGTTTGCGATTGCGGGTCTGCTGGTCGTGCTGCCGCTGGTGTTCATGACGTCGCAATACATCGCCATGCTGAATGAACGCGTGGAGATGGCGCAGCAGGAAGTCGCGGGGAATCAGACCATTCGTCTCCTGATACCGTTGTGGCGCACTCTGCGCGAGATCCGACAGGCGGCCGTCGCGGCCGAGACGCGCGGGACGATGACCGACGAAGTCCTGTTGGAACTACGCGATCGCGTCGAATCGCATCTTCACGACATTACGGCCGAACCGGCGCAACTGGCGCTGCTGCAGCAGTCGGCGCGTTGGACGGGGTTGCGTGGCAAGCTGGAACTGGCACTGTCGTCGCAGCCGGTCGATCGGCCTGACCTGTTCAATCCAGACTTCCTGGCCGAAGTGATCGACGATGTTTACACGGTGGTGCGACACGTGGCCGACTCGTCCAAGTTGTCCGTCGATCAGTATCTGGATAGTCAGACGCTGTCTGAATGCATCACGACACTGATTCCCGATGCCGTCGACATGCAGGATCGCCTGCGCGATCGCATCGCGAAGGCGACTCAGGAAGAGCACAAGCTTCCGCTGGATCTGGATCTGGCCGAAGCGAATGGCGAGTTAAAGGTGCTCTATCGACGAGTCAATCAGCAGATTGGACTGGCTTCGCAGCGCAACGCCGAAGTCGGCAACCGGCTCAGGATTCTATTGGCGATTGGCCAATCGTCTGTTCGCCAGATCGAACTGGGTATTCGGATGCGACACTTCCAATCAGAGGATGCCCCGTCCCTGGGGGAAATCGATTCGCAGGCCGCCGCCAGCATTCGCGAGACGATGATGTTGCTGCATGCGACTCAGGATGCGTTTGATGAAGTCGTCGAGAAGCGAGCAGAGGAAGCGCGAAACTGGAGAACCCGGCTGCTCCTGGCGGCTTCGGCTCCCTTACTGATCGCCACATATCTGCTGATCGGTCTCTGCCTGGCCATCATTCAAACAGCGGCTCGAATGAACAACGTGGCCGATCACTTGCTCTCAGAAAGCGAAAGCGATCTGGAGAACCTGGCGATCGATGCTCAGGACGAGTTGGGTGGCATGATCCTGAACTTCAAGCGGCTGGCGGTTCGTCTGCGCGAAGAGCTGGCGTTGGCTCATGCGGAGGCGATTCGCGCGACAGCGGCCGAAGAATCGTTGCACGTCAATCAGGAGCGATTCAACCTGGTCTTGCAGGGTGCGAACGACGGCATCTGGGACTGGGATCTGCGCACAGACCGCGTATTCTATTCGGATCGCTTCAAAGAGCTGCTCGGTTACGACAAAGGCGAATTCGATGTCTGGCTGTCAGCACTGGCCGACGTCCTGCATCCCGATGATTTCGATATGACCTGGCGCGCCGTCGAGCGGCATTTTCAGGATCGCGAGCCGTATCACATCGAACATCGGCTGAAAACCAGCAGCGGCGAGTATCGCTGGTTTCTGGAACGTGGTCAGGCGGTGTGGGACGAGAACGGCACCCCGGTCCGAATGGCGGGATCGGTCGCCGATATCACCAGCCGCAAAGAAACCGAGGCACGCGATCGTGTCCGCAATCGAGTGCTGGAACTGCTGGCGGAAGGCGCCAGCCTGCCCGAAGTGCTGGAGCCGCTGGTCCGCAGCGTCGAGTCAGAGAACTCACGCGTGCGCTGTTCAGTCCTGTTCCTCGATAAAGAGCGTAAGCGTTTGATGACCGGGGTCGCGCCCAGCCTGCCCGATTTCTATAACAAGGCCGTCGACGGGATTGAGATCGGCATGGGAGTCGGTTCCTGTGGAACAGCCGCATTCCTGGGCCAGCGCGTCATCGTCGAAGATGTCTCCACGCATCCCTACTGGGAGGGAGCTCGCGAGTTGGCTGCCGAGTTGGGCTTGATGTCGTGCTGGTCGGAACCGATCCGCGGGATGTCGGGAACAATCATCGGGACGTTCGCGATCTATGGCACCGAAATCGGCGCGCCAACCGACAGCGACATCCAATTGATCGAAGTCGCTTCGAATCTGGCCGGGATCGCCATCGAGCGTAAGCAGGTCGATGCCGCGTTGCTGGAAAGCGAAGAACGCTGGAATTTCGCACGGGAAGGGGCGGGGGACGCCGTCTGGGACTGGAACATCCAGACTAACAAGGTGGTGTTGTCGCGACGATGGGGAGAGATCCTGGGGTCGGCCGAGTACGAACTGGAAAGCAGCCTGCAACTGTGGCGAAGCTGCGTTCATCCCGATGACCTGGCGGGCGTGATGGCCAGCATGCAGGACTATCTTGACGGCAAGACCGTCACGTATATGCACGAACATCGGATTCTCTGTTCGGACCGCAGCACAAAGTGGATCCTCAGCCGCGGCATCATCGTCAGTTGTGATGATTCGGGTGCCGCACTGCGCATGATCGGAACCCATTCGGACATCACAGACCGCAAGCGAATGGAAGAGGATACGCGCCGGTACCTGCAACAGGTCGAAGCTTCGCGAGATCGCATCACCGAACAGTCGATCCAACTCATTCGACAAGCTGAAGAACTGGAGCGGGCACGAGATCAGGCGGAAGCGGCCGCGCGGGCGAAGAGCGAGTTCCTGGCGAACATGAGCCATGAGTTGCGAACGCCGCTCACTGCCATCCTGGGGTATGCCGATCTGTTGTATGATGAAGACAACCGCGATGGCGAATCTCGGCGACATCTGGAAACGGTAGACATCATCCGCAGCAACGGCCGCCACTTGCAGGAACTGATCGACGACATCCTGGACTTCTCCAAGATCGAAGCCAATCGCATGACGCTTGAGCGAGCTCCGGTCTCGCCGCGCCAGCTTGTCGAAGACGTGCTGAAGCTGATGCAACTGCGAGCTCGCGAGAAAGAGTTGACGTTGCGCAGCGACTATCAGTTCCCGATTCCCGATCGGATCTCGACTGATGCCCTGCGCGTTCGCCAGATCCTGGTCAACCTGATTGGGAACGCGATCAAGTTTACGCAGCGCGGGACAATCACCGTTTCCGTTCTGTTTGATGCGGCCACCAATCGTCAGGTCTTCGCCGTGACCGATAGCGGGATCGGAATCAAAGCCGAGCAACTGGAACGACTGTTCAGCCCGTTCTCACAGGCCGATGCTTCCATGTCGCGACGATTCGGCGGCACCGGACTGGGCCTCTCGATCTCCAAGCGACTGGCGCAGATGCTGGGTGGAGATATCTCCGCGACCAGCGCTTACGGGTCGGGCAGTACCTTCCGATTGGAGATCTTTGCGGAATTGACTGCCGAGACTGTGATGCTGACTGGTGAACCGGCACCCGCCGACATCCACGCCGCCGTGCGACCAGCAGCGGCTGTAGTCACGCCGCTGACCGGCCGCGTGCTGCTGGCAGAAGACGTGATCGCCAATCAGAAGTTGATCGCGTTCCTGTTGCAGAAGTGGGGCATCCAGGTTCAAGTCGTCGACAACGGTGCCCTCGCCGTTGAAGCCGCACTGCGAGCGCGGGACGCCGGCACGCCGTTCGACCTGATCCTGATGGACATTCAGATGCCCGAAATGGACGGTTATACAGCGACCGCGGCTCTCCGGGGCAGCAGCTATACCGGGCAGATTATTGCTCTGACGGCTCATGCTTCGGACGGCGATCGCGATCGCTGCCTGGCGGCAGGATTCGACGGCTTCGCGGTCAAGCCGATCCAAAAAGAGCAGCTTTACGCCAGCTGTCGCGAGCATCTGGAATTGGCCCGCCAGAAGCTCATCGTCTCGAACTCTTAAGCCTGATGAACGCCGAAAGTCGCCATTAGTAAGAGCAGTTTATTTGTGACAATTGGATTGTGAATGCTGCTTGCGACAATGGAAACCTGGAAACTGACAGGTCGCCGGTCATTCCGATGCCGCTTCACAACTCGTCGCGTTGGACTATTTTGGTGCCTGTAAGGCGGCAATACGTTCCCAGAAAACAGCGAGGCGACAGATGAAGTTCGTTCGCGCGAATGCCGTGCGGATCGTGATTGGTGCGATACTCTTGGCCGCAACTTACTGCGCCATTTGCGTTTTCATGATCAATCGAGCAGACCAGTGGGAGCGACTGATCGCACGTCGCATTAATTCCGACGAAGGAGAAGCGGTACTTGCTTATTGCGGACCGATGTGGCTGTCGAAGTTGATCGGAACCCAAAGGGTTTTTCAACGGATTAATAGCGCTGGTGTGGCCGGTCCGGATGTACGGCTTTCCGAGTTGGCATCATTGACGAACGTGAAAGAGCTTATCATCGGTGGCAATGCGATTGTCACTGATGAAGGGCTCAAACAACTAAAGGCACTACATCACCTAGCAGCCCGTGGTGAAAGTCGGGATTGGCCGTTGACGCCTGCAAAAATAGCGC
>CBIHQO010000273.1:0-7882 GCA_966211735.1 uncultured Schlesneria sp. | reverse complement strand
ATTCGGCGTCGGCTGCAAGCGTTTTTGGTTTCATGGCTGGCAGCAGTTTATCCCAGACCAGATTCATGACTCGCTGCATGTCGCGTACGCCGCTGGTGATCGCCACGACGGCATCTTGATCGGGCAGGACCAGGCAGTATTGACCGAAAGCACCGTCACCTCGGAAGGAGTTGTGTCGCGAACGCCAGAACTGATAGCCATATCCCTGATCCCAATCGCTCTTGGGCGATGAGCCGTTGGATGTCTGTAACGATGTCGCTTCGGTAACCCAGGCGGCGGGGATCAGTTGTTTGCCGTGCCAGTTCCCTTTCTGGAGGTAGAGCTGTCCGAACTTCGCGATATCTTCGGTCCGCCCCATCAAACCGAACGCCCCGACGGTGACCCCTTGAGGGCTGGCGATCCAACTGGGATTGTCATAGCCGAGGGGCTCAAACAGCCGTGATCGCAGGTATTCGAGCACGGGCATGCCAGTGACTTTCTGCACGATGGCCGACTGCATGTAGGTCGCGGGGGAATTGTAGAGGAAGTGCGTGCCGGGCTTGAACGGGACGGGATGCGCAAGAAATCGCTTGGTCAACGTATCGCTGGATTTATTGGCGGGGTCGTCGCGCCAGAGAGACAGTTCCGACTGATGGCCGGTCTGCATCCGCAAGAGGTCGCGGACTCGCATCGATTTCAGATTGGCGGATGGCTCTGCCGGGGCTTCGTCGGGGAAGAACTTCAGGACTTCGTCGTCGACACTGAGCTTGCCTTCCGCCACGGCAAGGCCGACCGCAGTGGACGTGAAACTTTTGCTGAGCGAAAAGAAAATGTGTGGCGTCTGAGCGTCGTAGGGCGTCCACCAGCCTTCGGCGATGACATGACCGTGTCGCACGAGCATGACGCTGTGCATCGCGTCGATCTCATTGGCCGCTTCGACGAACGCCAGCACGTCGGCTGATGAAACGCCCTGCTCTTCCGGCGTACTCCGAGGAAGTGCCGAGAACTTCGCGGTTGGTTCGGCCGACTGCTGGGCGCCGAGCGATGAATACGTGAGTGCCAGAATGCTGCATGCGAACAGGAAGTTTCTCATGGTGGACCTGCATGGTGAGTGAAATGGTTTTCAGCGGGCAGGTTAACATTTGAGTGAGTGGAATTCGCGAGTGAAACGGGGAAATCAGAGACTCGGAAAATGACGCAGGCCGGCTGTCTGGAATGACAGTCGGCCTGCGGTGACATCAAATTGGTAGTTCGCGACGGTTCTAGGATTTCCATTTGTCAGGAAGCATCGTTCCCTTGGGAACAATGATGATGCCATCTGCCACGACGACATCGGTGTTGCCGGCCGATAAGGGATGAGTGTTGCTGACGTGAACGCCGTGTCCGATCCGGCAGTTCTTGTCGACAATGACTCCGTCAACGACGCTGCCATCGCCGATGCCAATCGGAGGCAGACCCTGCGCCTGCTCTTCGGCCAGTTCCTCGGCGGACTGGTAGAAGTCGGCCCCCATCAGGATCGAGTTCGAAATTCGGACATTCTTGCCAATCTTGCAGCGATGGCCGACGACCGAGTTTTCGATCACGGCCCCTTCTCCGATGACGCAGCCGTCGGAAATCAGACTACTTTTTACATGCACTCCATCCAGACGCGTTGGCGGCAGGAATCGGGCATGCGTGAAGACGGGGGCTTCCTGGTTCTCCAGCTTGAATGGAGCGTCAGGTCGGGTCAGTTCGAGGTTCGCTTCATAGAACGATCGAACGGTTCCAATGTCTTCCCAGTATCCATCGAACAAGTGAGCTTGAACGTTGTGTGTCCGGATCGACATCGGGAAGACTTCTTTGCCGAAGTCCTGATAGTCGCTCTTCATCAACAAGTCGATCAGCACATCGCGATTGAAGAGGTAGATCCCCATGTTGCCGAGGCAGTCGCGCCCCTTGCTTTGAATTCCGCGGGCATCGATCCAGGCGGGGTCGGTTCGGACGAGTTCATCGATCTCTTTGTCGGTCTGAGGCTTTTCCAGGAAGCCACGAACTCGACCGGAATCGTCGACTCGCATGATGCCGAAGCCACGAGCGGCTTCTCGCGTGACCGGGATTGCCGCGATGGTGACATCGGCACCCGTCTTTTCATGGGTCTCGAGGAGTTCGCGATAGTCCATGCGATAGAGCTGATCACCGGACAAAATGAGATAGTAGTCGATGTTCTTGTCGCGCAGGTTGTTCAGGTTCTTGCGGACGGCATCGGCAGTCCCCTGGTACCAGGTTTCGCCTTCCATCGTCTGCTGGGCCGCGAGGATTTCGACGAAGCCACCGTCGAAGCGGTCGAACCGATAGGTCTGTCGGATGTGGCGATGAAGGCTGACGGAGTTGAATTGGGTGAGCAGGTAGATGCGATTCATCCCGCTGTTCAGACAGTTGGAAATCGGAATATCGATGATCCGATATTTGCCCGCCAGCGGAACGGCCGGCTTGGATCGGTACTGGGTTAACGGAAACAACCGTGTTCCCTTACCACCGCCCAGAATCACCGACAGAACATTTCGCATTCCCCAAACTCCCTCGCCAGATGTGCGTCGAAGAAAACTGAGATCTGCCAGACGGATGCGAACGCATCGCGAGGGTGAAACACGGTCTATATGACCACCCTCAGGCACTCCACGTTTGACTGCTAGAGAATATCAACGTGAGATTCGTTTGTGGAGCAGCAATGTTTAGACAGATGAGCCGACAGCAGCGCCAGGCTCAATTGCGCCGGCAAACACGAGCGCAAGCCCCCACGGAGGGGAGATTCAAGCGAGTTCTGTGCGAAAACTCGAACAATTAATCGTGTACAACACCAATTGCTGCATCGGGTTGCGGGATTCCCTGGATCAGCTCTTTGCGTCGCACGGGGACATCCGACGGAGCTTCGATTCCGAGTCGGACTCGACCACCATGAATATCGAGGACGGTGACCGTGATCAGCCCACCATCGATCAAAATCTGCTGTTTCAATCCGCGAGTCAGTACCAACATGAGTTGTATCCTCCTTGAAGTGAATCACATCCCGTTACGCCTCTACGCAAGTATCAAGCCCCAGGCAAGGGTTTCGAGTGGATTGAGTCGTAAGTGATTGTGAATTAATGGTTAATGAGTATTGTAATTTTGTGGCCACTGTGGAGCGGTGGGAATTTGAACTGAGTTGGCCTGCTACATCCACTGTTGCGAGTTGCGGACTTCACTGCAAATCGAGCCATTTCTCCTAATGTTCCAGGAGCGAAGGTCGTCGGAGACCATTGCACCGGATAAAATCCGCAAGACAACTGGCGATTTATCACCTGCTGAGCTGTCTACCGAGGAGATACAGTGGATTCTTTGCGATCTTTCACACTCCGGCAGCTTTTGCTGATTGGCCTGGTCGTTTTTTTGAGTGTCACAGCATCCGCTCAGGAATACGAACCGAAGCTGGCCCCGAAGTCTGACGAGGGAGAGCGGACCATCGCGCGGTTCCGCGTTCCTGCCGGTATGAAGACCGAGTTGTTCGCGGCCGAGCCGCTGATGGCGAATCCGGTGGCGTTCTGCATCGACGAGCGAGGCCGGGTCTATGTCGCCGAGACGTATCGTCAGCAAAAAGGTGTGGAGGACAATCGCTTCCACAAGAATTGGTTGATCGACGACTTGAAGGCTCAAACGGTCGAAGATCGCATTGCGTTCTTCAAGAAGCATCTGAAGGACGATGTCAAAAAATACACGCTGGAGCATGATCGGATCAGGCTGCTCGAAGATGTGGACGGCGACGGCCACGCTGACAAGTCGACGGTCTTCGCGGATGGCTTCAATGCGATTGAAGAGGGAACGGGGGCAGGTGTTCTCGCGATCAACGGCAAGGTGTTCTACACCTGCATCCCCAAGCTGTGGATGATGACGGACGAGAATGGTGACGGTCGAGCGGATACGCGGGTTCCGCTATACGACGGATTTGGTGTGCGAGTTGCATTCCGTGGTCACGATATGCATGGGCTGATCGTCGGTCCCGACGGTCGATTGTATTTCAGTATTGGTGATCGTGGTTACAACGTGCAGACGCCGCATGGCCGACTGATCAATCCCGATCAAGGAGCGGTCTTCCGCTGCAACCCGGATGGATCGGATTTAGAGGTCTTTGCCACAGGTCTGCGAAACCCGCAAGAGTTGGCGTTCGATGATTTTGGCAATCTGTTCACGGGTGACAACAACTCGGATGGCGGCGATCGCGCGCGTTGGACTTACATTGTCGAAGGATCTGACTCTGGTTGGCGGATGTACTACCAGTACCAGCAGGATCGCGGTCCCTGGAATCGCGAGAAGCTCTGGTATCCCGCTCACCCGGGACAAGCGGCCTATATCGTCCCGCCGATCATCAATATTGCCGATGGGCCTTCGGGTCTGGCGTATTACCCTGGGACTGGATTGGATGAAAAGTATCGCGGTCATTTCTTCCTGGCTGACTTCCGGGGCTCGCCAGCCAACAGCGGCGTTCGCAGTTTCTCGATGATTCCGAAAGGGGCTTCCTATGAACTGGTGGATTCCCAAGAGTTCATCTGGTCGATCCTCGCGACGGACGTGGACTTTGGCTTCGATGGAGGCCTGTATGTTGCTGATTGGGTGGATGGTTGGGAGGGGGCCGGCAAAGGACGGTTATATCGATTCCGTGACGAACAGCACGGCAAGTCCCCTGTCGTGGCGGAAGTGACGCGGTTGATGAAGGAAGGGTTTGCCGAGCGCAGTCCACAGGAATTGTCGCACTTGCTGAGTCATCCCGATTATCGCATTCGCCAGCGGGCTCAATTTGCGCTGGTTGACCAGAAGGCCGCTGCGGAGTTGGTCGAGGCTGCGAAGTCGAACCCGCTCCCATTTGCTCGTGTGCATGGCCTGTGGGGATTGGGACAACTGGCTCGCGGCAATCCCGAGGCCCTGACGCCGGTCTTATCGCTGGCCGACGATCCTCATCATGAGGTGCGAGCGCAACTCGCCCGCATTTGCGGAGACGCCAAGTTTGCCGCCAGTGAAGCGGCGCTGACGAAGCTGTTGAAGGATTCCGATCTGCGGGTCCGCTCACTCGCCGCGATCGCGATCGGAAAAATAAAGGCAAAGTCGGCTGTCGGAGCTTTGTTTGAAGTACTGGCGGAAAACGCGGACAAAGACGCGACCTTGCGACATGCAGCGGTGATGGGATTGGTGGGCGCTGCGGATCTGGAAACATTGCGCGATGCACGCAAACGTCCTACGTCTGCCGAAAGGATGGGGGCAGTTCTGGCTCTCCGGCGTCACAAAGACAAGGGGATCACTGAGTTCCTGAACGATCCAGAACCGCTGGTCGTTCTGGAGGCGGGCCGGGCCATTCATGACGTCCCCATCGCTGAGGCGATGCCCGCATTGGCGAAGATGATCGCTCAACCGGGGCTTGTCGATCCGTTATTGCGTCGAGTTCTGAATGCGAATTATCGAGGAGGGACGGCCGACAATGCTGCCGCGGTTGCGACTGTCGCTGCCAGTCCGAATATCGAGGAGTCGCTGAGACTCGAGGCAATCAGCGAACTGCTGGAATGGAATACACCGACTGAACTAGATCGCGTAATCAACGACTATCGACCTGTGGAGGCCAGAAAGATCGACGTGGCGGCAGTTGTTCGTCCGTCACTGGCTTCCATGTTTGCAGGAAGTCGCAAAGTGCGCGAATCGGCTGCGAAGCTGGCTGGCCAGTATGGCATTAAAGATGTGGAACCCTTTCTACTGGAGATTGCCAAGGACGCGGTCAATGTCGGGTCGGAACGAGTGGCGGCTTTGAACGCGTTGGAATCTCTGCAGAGTCCGCACCTGAAGTCGATCGTTGATGCCTCGTTAATGGACGCCGACTCGCTGGTTCGCGCGGAAGCTCGACGACTGCTGGTTGCAATCGATCCGGGCCGTGCCGTCAAACTGATGGGCGAAACGATGGATGGCGATTCCATCACCGAACAGCAGGCGGCCATCAAGGTGCTGGCGACCGTGAAGCGCGATGATGCTGATAAAGTGTTGTCCGAATGGTTGCACCGATTGGTGCGAGGCAAAGTTTCCGATTCAATTCAACTGGATCTGCTGGAGGCGGCGCAATCTCGTGGAATTAAAGAGATGCTGGCTAGAGTCGATGAGTTCAACGGTGCGCGAAAGAAGGATGATCCGCTGGGCAACTACCGCGAAACGCTGTTCGGCGGAAACGCGGGGCGCGGACAAGACGTCTTCTTCGGTCGAGCCGAAGTGTACTGCCGCCGCTGCCACAAAGTGGACGGGAATGGTGGTGATGTCGGACCCGACCTGTCGCGAATCGCGCTGGATCGGAAACGCGAATATCTGCTCGAATCGATCGTTGATCCCAATCGTCAGATTGCGAAGGGATTTGAGACGGCGATCCTGCAAATGGAAGATGGCCAGGTTCACGCCGGGATCATCAAGTCCGAAGAGGACGGGAAAGTGACCCTGCAGCGTCCTGATGGATCGGTCATCGTGTTGGACAAGTCCAAGATCGAAGACCGGGCCGTGGGCAAATCGGGGATGCCCGAAGACCTGATCAAGAAGATGAGCAAATCGGATCTGCGAGATCTGGTGGAATACATGTCGACATTAAAGAACACCTCGGGCCCCGCCGCACATGGCGAGAAGAAGTAGTCGTCATGCCTGAAGAACTGTTTGATGTCGTTGATGAACAGGATCGGGTCCTGCGACAGGCCCCGCGGTCGCAGGTGCATGCCCAAAAGTGGCTGCACCGGGCATCGCATATCTTCGTATTCAACTGTCGTGGCGAGTTGCTGGTGCATCGGCGGACGGCGACGAAAGACGAGTGCCCGCTGATGTTCACATCGTCGGCGTCGGGGCATTTGGCGGCTGGTGAGGACTACGAGACCGCGGCGGTTCGCGAATTGGAAGAGGAACTGGGGCTGACCTCGCCTATCCGATTTCTCGCAGTGATCCCGGCCAACGGGGCGGCGACTTCGTTCGAGCATAGCGGATTGTTCTGGACCAGGACCGATGATCCGCCGACCTTTGATCCCGGTGAAATTGAGTCTGGTGAATTCCTGCCGCTCCAGGAAGTGTCGCAACGGGTTGAACGTTCACCTCAAGAGTTCACTCCTTGTTTCCGAACGCTGTTCGGGTGGTATGTCGAGCGGTTTGGATTGAACGCCCCTGCCTAAGTGGTCAATCAAAGTTTTGAGGCGAACATGCCTACACTCAGTCGAATCGCGATCTACCCGCTGAAATCTTTCGATCCTGTTTTCGTGCACGATTCAATCGTGCTGGCGAATGGGGCACTGCAGAATGACCGGCGGTTTGCACTGGTGGATTCAGTCGGAAAGTTTATGAATTCCAAGCGGACTCCGCTGATCCACCTGCTCGCGAGTGACTTCGACGTTGAGGCTCGCACGCTGTCGATCCGCAAGCGTGCAGATGACGTGCAGATCCAGTGGCACATTGATTCGCAGCGCACGGAACTGGAGCGATGGTTCAGCGAGTATTTTTCGACGAGCTTGACGATGGTGGAGCGCGAAGAAGGTGGCTTTCCGGACGATGACGAATCGCCGGGGCCGACGATATTGAGCACGCAGACGCTGGTATCCACGGCCTCGTGGTTTCCCGGGCTTACGCTGGACCAGATGCGGTTTCGCATGCGCGCGAATCTGGAGATCGATGCTTCCGACCCGTTCTGGGAGGATCGACTCTACGGAAGTACTGCCGAGACCACTCGTCCGTTCCGCGTGGGTGACGTGCTGTTTGCCGGCACGAATCCCTGTCAGCGGTGCGTGGTGCCGAGTCGCGATCCGCAGACAGGCGAAGTCTGGCGAGAGTTCGCCCGTGAATTTGCCGATCACAGAGCCGCCGAGCTTCCGCCGTGGGCCGCTCGCGAGCGGTT
>CBIHQO010000272.1:0-7915 GCA_966211735.1 uncultured Schlesneria sp. | reverse complement strand
GGTCACCTAATTTGAGGATGTTGATGTGTCAGCTTTTGGAAGTTTGGCGGGCAAGCGTGCCTTGGTAACAGGCGGCTCGACGGGGATCGGAAGAGCGATCGCCATTGAGTACGCCAAGGCCGGAGCTGATGTCATTATCCATTTTGGAAAATCGGCCCAAGCCGCAGAGAGAACAGCACAGGAAGTTCGCTCAATTGGTCAACAATCGATCACTTTGGCTTCGGATTTTGGCCACGATGACAGAGACATTTTTCTGAACGCGGCTTTCAGCCAGTGGGGCGGACTGGACATTTGGGTCAACAATGCTGGAGTCGATGTCCTGACCGGCGATACTGCTAACGCTTCGTATGAAAACAAGTTACAGCGATTACTGGAAGTCGATGTGCAGGCCGGAATCTTGATCGCGAAGTCGGTTGGGCAGCGAATGCAAAGTCAAGGTGGCGGCGTCATTCTGACAATCGGGTGGGATCAATCTGACCGTGGTATGGCTGGCGACAGTGGCGAGTTATTCGCAGCGACGAAAAACGCCATCATGGGGTTCAGTCGCTCGCTAGCCGTCAGTCTGGCACCCCGCGTTCGCGTCAACTGCATCGCGCCAGGTTGGATTAAAACCGCTTGGGGATCAACGGCGAGCGAAAGTTGGCAGCAGCGAGTTATTCACGAAACTCCTCTAGGTCGCTGGGGACTGCCCGAAGACATTGCAAAACTTGCCCGTTTTCTTGCCAGCGACGACGCGTCCTACATGACTGGCCAAGTCATCAACTGCAATGGAGGCGCGGTCCGATGACGGCAACCCGATATCCCGCAGGATCAAGACCGCCCGATGGCGTCAGGCCCCATCATGCGTGAGCGCATCCTGTTCGTGACCGGGCGTCTTGCGGAAGCATCGTTGCGTCAGGTCTTGCAACCGCTTGCTGATCGGGTTGGCTTCGACTTTGAGATTGCCGTGCTGGGAATCTCGGTAGCGGCTTTGATGCGCGTGGAGTGGGTTCAGCGTAAGCTTCAAGTGCCGAATGGCTTCCAGAGAGTGCTCATTCCGGGTTGGTGCGGTGGCGAGATGCAGTCTCTGTCCGACCACTTCGGAATCCCATTCGAAAGGGGCCCCAAGGATTTGTTTGAGCTTCCAGAATACTTCGGCTACGGACGGTCGCAACCGTCGCTGGAGGCCTATTCCATCGAGATCCTCGCTGAAATCAACCATGCGCCGCGTATGACATGGCAGACACTTCTGCAACAGGCTGAGCATTATCGGCAATCAGGGGCTGATCTCATCGACCTCGGCTGCATCCCGGGTGAAACGTGGGGAGATATTGCCGATACCGTTCGCCGATTGATCTGTGAAGGATTTCGCATTTCGGTCGACAGTTTTGATCGATCTGAAGTGGAATCCGCCGTAGAAGCGGGAGCAGAACTTGTTCTGAGCTGCAATCAGTCGAATCTCGAGTGGGCGTCGCAACTTCCCGTGGAACTGGTCGTCATTCCGGATGATCCACGCGATTTGAAGACATGGAAGCCGACACTTCAAGAACTTGATGCGCGACGACATCCCTATCGTCTGGACCCCATTCTGGAGCCGATTGGCTTTGGTTTTGCGCCGTCAGTCGCACGTTACTTCGAAACCCGCCGCCAATTCCCCGATGCCGAGATGATGATGGGAATCGGCAATCTGACGGAACTGACCGAAGTTGATAGCGCCGGGGTGAACTTCATTCTGGCGGCGCTCTGTGAAGAACTTCGGATCAAAAGTGTCCTGGCAACGGAAGTCATCAACTGGGGACGCTCCGCCGTCCGCGAATTCGATGTGGCGCGGCGACTAGTCCGCCATAGCCTGCAGAACAGCGTACTGCCCAAGCATCTGGGTGGACAACTCGTCATGTTGCGGGATCCACGCCTGCACGAACTGGGCGATGAGGGATTGCGCGAGATCTCCAGTCGACTAACCGACCCCAATTTCCGAATCTTCGCCGAGCGAGGTGAGATTCATTTGATGAATCGCGATGGTTATTGGCATGGGAGCGATCCCTACGAGGTCTTCGACAGGATGGTCGCCGTCGTCGGAACTTTGACGCCCGAACATGCGTTCTACCTGGGAACGGAACTGTGCAAAGCCCGCACGGCATTGACGCTCGGGAAACAATACCGACAGGATGAAGCGCTCAAGTGGGGTTTTTTGACGGTCGAAGAAATTAGCGCCGTCGAACGCCGACGTGCCGAATCCCATGACCGCAAGACCTCCTTGAAAGAGGATGCCGACACTGCGCCAAATCCATAAACCATTTTTGCAATTCGCTTTAACGTCTCCTCAAGCCGCCAAGAATCGCCCGCTTCCATGCCTGTACCGTCCGGTTTTCCGCTAGTCGAAGAGCTCATCCCAGTTCCGGATGTCATGACCGCGACGCGAAAGCTGCAATCACTCCCCAAATTGCTGGTCCTCGAAAGCGCTACTCCTTCTTGATGGCGGATCCCATTGAGTGGTGGCAGACCGATCAAGGGGCCTTTGGCGACGATCCTTTCCGACGACTGGAATCAACTCTCAGCCCGCTTGCCAACGATCCGGTCGAAGGATTGCCCCCCTTTCAGGGCGGGGTGGCTGGGTTGATGGGATACGAACTCGGCCAATGCTTTGAGCGGGTACCGACCGCTGGTTACGACGAATTCCAACTCCCCGTGCTGGCGGCAGGATTGTATGACTGGGTCATTGCCTGGGATCACCATCAGCAACGCGCGTGGTTGATCTCGCAAGGCTGGCCGGAGGTGGAGCCGTCTCGGCGCACTGAGCAAGCAACTCGGCGCGCGCAGGACATTCGGAAACGCCTGTCGCTGGACCAGGTATCGGTCGCCACGTCTCCTGCAACAATACTGGAACGGGATCAATTAGCACCTCAATACGAGATGACGGCAAATTCGAGCCTGACGAGCAACTTCTCTCGGAACGCCTATCTGCAGGCAGTTCGTCGAGTCATCGAATACATCCGTGCGGGAGACATCTTCCAGGCAAATCTGACCCAGCGACTACTGTTCCCGTCGCAGATCGATGCCACAACCCTGTTTGAGCGCTTGCGCCAAGTGAACCCCGCTCCGTTCGCGGGACTTCTGCAATGGGACGACTGGGCCGTAATCAGTGCGTCGCCAGAGCGTTTCTTGCGCGTTGACGGTCGTGATGTCGAGACGCGACCAATCAAGGGGACGCGTCGGCGCAATCGTGGCCCGGAAGCCGACTTGTTTACTCGAGACGAACTACGAGAAAGTGAGAAAGATCAGGCTGAAAACGTGATGATTGTCGACTTGTTGCGGAATGATCTCTCACGCGTTTGCGAACCCGGTTCGATCCGCGTACCACAACTGTGTGGTGTCGAGACCTACGAAACGGTGCAGCATCTGGTCTCTGAAGTCCGCGGTCGGCTACGCAGTGATCGCACTGTTTGGGATCTGTTTCGTGCCGCATGGCCGGGAGGTTCGATCACCGGAGCTCCCAAGGTTCGCGCCATGGAGATCATCGCCGAACTCGAGCCGACCGCTCGAGGCCCCTATTGCGGCAGTCTGTTTTATGTCGGCGCCAATGGCCAGACCGACAGTAGCCTGTTGATCCGCACGTTCGTTCAACGAAACGGTTGGCTGCAATGTGGCGTCGGTGGCGGCATCGTCGCGCAGTCGGATCCTGCGGCAGAATACGAAGAAACCCTGGTGAAGGCCGCAGGAATGATCCGGGCCTTGGGGAAAATTTCGACAACCGACTAAGCAGACCTCTTCTTGGTCAGTCTTTGCTCATCGTCAGGCCAATCGCATGTTGCTTCTGATCGATAATTACGACAGCTTTGTCTACAACCTGGCTCGTTACCTGATCGAGCTCGGTTGCGACACGCAGGTGGTACGAAATGACGCCATCTCGATCGAAGAAGTACGTCAAATGTCGCCCTCGGCCATTGTCATTTCTCCCGGTCCCTGCACTCCCAAAGAAGCCGGCGTCTCGTGCAGTCTGATTCGAGAATTCGGACCGTCCCTCCCAATTCTGGGTGTCTGTCTGGGTCACCAGGCGATTGCAGCAGCACTGGGGGGCGCTGTCATTCGCGCACCAGAGCCCGTGCACGGCAGAACGTCATCCGTTTTCCATGATGGCACAGGCCTCTTCGCCCACCTGCCCAACCCCTTCCGAGCGGCCCGATATCATTCGTTAATCGTGGATGAAGGAACTTTGCCGAACGATCTGATTGTAACGGCTCGCACTAAGGACGGGATCCCGATGGCCTTGAGGCATCAGACGTGGCCTCTGTTCGGTGTTCAGTTCCACCCCGAATCGGTGCTGACTCAGCAGGGTCGACAATTACTCGCCAATTTCCTGAATCTGGCAGGGATTGCACATCAAACTCTCACGATGGAGGACTGGACGGACCGTCGCGCGACCCACGGTCAAGATGAAGCCAATGCGACACTTGTACCCTGGTAGGAAAACAATCATCCATAGACAGATCGCTACTACTGGCATATCCGACAGGTTCGCAACAGGCTGTCCACGTTTCTGCTAAACCGCACATTCCCGATCGCAACCTCTGCCACCGTAAGTCCGATATCTCATGCTTGGACGGCACGCGCAGAGAAGGACTTCGGGAGCAGCGAGGATGCAAGCATTACACGGAAATCGATTCGGCGCTGTCCCCCCAGAGTGGATGGCCCGTCTCTTCTGGTCGCTGGTCTGGTTGGCGACTTTGGTCTTCGCGGCACCGCGACTGGTTGTCGGAGCGGACGCAAGCTTGTGGCGGACCGATTTCGACGCCGCTCTGCGTGAAGCCGAGGAAAAGAAGTTGCCGTTGATGATGCACTTCTATGCCGACTGGTGCATGCCCTGCCAGAAAATGGAACAGACCGTTTTCAATTCGTCTTCCGTCAGGGAAGTCCTGACGACGCGTTTCGTCGCCGTCAAATTGAACTCAGAAAAGAACCAGCATCTCGTACGACGGTACGGGTTCGAAATCCTGCCGACAGACATGGCAATCGATCCGTTGACGGGTCGTGTGCTAGTGCTGCATTCGGGATATCTCGATCAACCGGGCTACATGAAGCTCGTCCGTCAGTGCGAAGCAGCTTTTCAGAAGGCTCACCCCGCCCCCCCGGCCAATCAGGAGCCTGCAGAGTCCCCATCGGACGCGGCCAGCAAGCCCGAGGCTCAATTGGGTGAACCGCAGCCTGTCGTGGGACTGGATGGCTACAGCCCGGTCGCGATCGTGAAGTCGCGAAAGTGGAATCGAGGCTCCGCAACCTACGGCTGGGATTACAAGGGCGTCCTCTACTACATGTCATCCCGGGAAGAACTGATCGAGTTCCGAAAGTCTCCCGAAACATTCGCACCAAAGTTGTTGGGATGTGATCCTGTGATCCTGTGGGAGACAGATCGAGCGATTGCGGGAACCCCCGACTACGCCGCCTTCTACGATGACGAATTGTATCTGTTCAAGTCGGAAGAGCGCCGCAAGCAGTTCAAGGCCAATCCTCAGAAGTTCACGCGACTGCAACAGGCCGTGAAAGTCGAGAAAATTGAACGAACAGCCATGCGATAGTGCGAAGACAACAGCACAGGCCGGATCGAATGAGGGATCTGGCTCGTTTCACCAAGGCCATTTGAGCAACTGACATTGGCTCCGGTTACTTCTTGGGCTTCGGCACGGATGGTGCGTCGGGATCAGCTGGTGCCTTCGCGTCCGTTCCGCGTTCTTTGATCTTCTCGATCACCTCTTTCACACGCCCCTTCAAGAAGGGATCCTTCTCCTTTGTGATACAACTGCGCAACTTCTGCAGAGATTTGTCCGTTCCGATTTCCGACAAGACTTCGTATGCGCGTGTGCGCATGTATTCGTCCCGGTGATCGAGATATTTGATGACAAACTCTTCCCCGACGCTGCCCATTTCAATCAGCGAGCGAGCCGCGATTTCGCCATAAGTCTCGTCGGTGAATCCCGCGCTGACCGCTCGAGCCGCCTCCTTTGAGCCAATTTTTGCCAACGCAGCAATAATCGCGGGTGAATGCTGACGATGAAGAGGATTGCCGATGAGTCCCGTAATGGCTCGATCGGTTCCATCAGTCTTCCAGACTGTCATCGCGTCCAAGTGCTCGGGGATGTGCAAACTTCCCTTCAATGTTGAGATCAAAGTCTCGGCCACTTCACGGCGATGTACTTCATCAACGTCTTTCTTTTTTAGTTCCGTGAGGGCGGTCTTCATGGGACCCGGTTGATGACTCTTCAGCGATCTGACGGCCCAGACAAAAAAGTCTTCTCCGGGTCGCGGTTTGTCAACCAACGGCTGATTTTGCAATCGATCCAATTCCCGCCGACGAACCTCGATCAGTTCGACGTCTGAAGGGCGGTTCGGTAGTTCCGCAGGTAGATTCGCATCGATCGTGATCGTCCGAGACTTTGGTTCGATCATCGCGACGGTGCCATAGCCAATCCGCGAGGCAAAAGCCTGCAAGTCACTTACAGGAGCGACTGATAATTCGAAATTCCCTGGACCGAGTCCCTTCGTGCCAATCATCGCGAGCATTCCTGATGGCTCGGCAAGGGCCGTTTGCCATTCCAGATAATATCGCACATTGTCCGCCGGGCCCTTCGCACTGTTCACTCGAATCTTCGCCACAGTTTCAGGCCCGTACTGCAAACCAAGCTCATCGATGTCAGGGTCAGGAATCGGACTCGGTAGCTCAGCCTCGACAGTGATAGCTCGAGTCTCGGAATCGACTATTGGCGTGCCGCCCAAACCAATTCGGCTCGCGAAGCCATCGGGGTCGACAACGGGGACCACGTAATAAGTGAGAGAACTTTTCGCTCTGGCACTCGGGAATATCTGTGGATAGGCCAACCTTGAGTTAAGTTGCTTGTACTGGCCGCGAACAAATTGCGAATCGAACAGAGCATGCACTTTGGTCTGGTCTGAAGCTGGCTCGCCCGAGCTGGCTGCTTTGTAGTCTGAATACGCGGCACGAAACAGCTTGCGGTTCAGATATCGGTCCGTCGTTGCCGAGTCACCGGTGGCATTTTTGACAATGACTGTGACGATTCGGTCGGCACCAAATTTCTTCTGTAGTTCATCCTTCTGCTGCTCGACCGGCTTCACTCGTTCACGCTCGGTACGAACGGAATTCGCGGAGTTCTGTTGTACCGGTGCTGCAGCAACAACGGGTCCAGTCACAATGGGACTATTTTCGGGACCTGGAGGTGCCAGCAATGGCTTCGAACTGAAGAGTGTCGACAATCCGTAGACAACCATCGCGACGACAAAAAGGCCACCACCCACTAAACCCGCCTGCAGGATCGGGTTGTCGTCTGACGCTTCCTTTCGCCTCGATTTCTTCGAAGCTAAATTGTCATCGCGTTCGTGTCGACCCATACCAGCCCCCTCCGCCCAGCAATTTAACATGTTTGGCCGTGGCAACCGAAACAACTTTGTTTTCGAGCTACCCAAACTTGACGATCACGTCGTAATGGCAATGGGAGCAGCGGCCAGCAGCATTTAAGACGATCCGTCTTTTTAGCTGGCGAAATTGAAATGTCAAGCCGATGATCGTTCAATTGAGGTCGGTCTGATACTCGTTAGATCTCCGGATTAAAGTCTTTCCACTCAAATACTTGCCGGAAGAAGGCGATTGGGCAATACTTTGCACTGTCGGGCCGGACGTTCTCCTTGATCGTATGAAGTTGGGATTAGAATGCGGACTTCGCTGATTTCCGGAGCGTTCTGGGATCACCTGTCGAAGAGCAGGTTGCTTTCTCCCGAGGAGATTGCGTCTGTTGCCCGCGAATTTCAGCGTCGTGGCGTTGAAACTGATGATGACGCCGCTCGACTATTGATCGAACGCGGATCGCTTACCCAGTATCAGGCGGATCGCCTGCTGGAAGGCCGTGCCCGCGGATTCTTCTTCGACAAC
>CBIHQO010000271.1:0-7944 GCA_966211735.1 uncultured Schlesneria sp. | reverse complement strand
TTTAGATTTCTTATTTTTTATTCATAGGATTCGTTTCGTTTTTTTTTTTTTAAAAAGAGAGATTTATACATTAACAAAAAAATTTTTTTTTAAAATTTATAAATTAAAAAGTGGGTTTGTTTTTTATTTTTTGTTTGTGGTGCTTTTTGCGCACCTCACCTTGTTTTTATAGCGCGGGCGTCCCCACGACGCCACCGCCCTACGTTGATTCGTGAAGACTCAATCCCTTGGCGAGATTGGCGACGTCGAATCGACGCTAGTGCTGGAACAGGAATTCCTTCGAATTCAAGATCGCCCACCCCACGTCCTCCAGGGCCTGGCGACGGTCTTGTTGATTGCCGATGTGTTGCTTACTGGCAGCCATTTCCTCGGCGGACGGGACGCGAGCCAGTGCGGCCAGGTACATCGCTGTGATGATTTCGTCGTCTGATTTATTGTCCTTCATCATCGTGGCGATGCGACCGTTGTCGGCCCGTAGTTTGTTATGGACGACGGGGCCGTTGATCATCTGCAGTGCTTGCGACAGATTCGATTCGCTCGACCGCTCGCACTGACAGGCCATTTCGCGTTGTGGCTGACCAAACACCTTCAGGAAGTAGTGATCGGTCGGGGGATCGGCCAGTTCACACGCCCGAGTTCCCAGCGGCATGCCGGGATACTGTTCCGGAACATTCGTCACAGCACAGATGCCGTCCAGCAACTGCTCGGCCGACAACAAGCGTGTATTGGCGTGTGAACAGTAGATCTCGTCATCTTTGTTGAACTGGTTCTTGCGGGAACTCAGTTGATACGTCCGGCTGTTGCAAATCGTACGAATCGCCCACTTCTGGCTGAAGCTGTTGGCGGCGAACTGTTTGGAGAGTTCGTCCAGCAATCGTGCGTTCGACGGAGGGTTCGAATCACGGAAGTCATCGACGGGTTCGACAATGCCGCGTCCCATCAAGTGACCCCAGATGCGGTTCACGACGCTCTTCGAGAAGAACGGATTCTCAGGTGCCGTCAGCCACTGGGCGAACACGACTCGGCGATCCTGATCGGCTGGAACGTCGACATCACCCGTCAGCAGCAGATGCACTTTCATCTGCTTGTTGGTACGAGGTTGAGTCACTTCGCCGCCAGCCTGGGTGAAGATCACTTCTTCTTCAGCGTCGACCGAATTCTTGCGGCCGACACGAGCGAACGCCGCGGCGATGCCGTAGTAGTTGTCTTGCGTCCACCGTTCGAACGGATGGTTGTGACACTTCGCACATTGGATACGAACACCCAGGAACAACTGAGCTGTTGTTTCGGTGGCATCTTGAGGATCGCGACTGGCTCTCCAGAAGTTCGCGGGAGGGTTCTCGAACACACTGCCGTTGGCGGTCAGCAGTTCCCGTGCGATTTGGTCTAGCGGCTTATCGGTGAGAATCGATTCGTAGATCCATTCGCGGAATGTATGCACACCCGCCGTATTCAGCTTCTTGCTGTTCGAACGCAGCACGTCGGCCCACTTCAACGCCCAGAACGAAGCGAATTCGTTGCTGTCGAGCAAGCGATCAACCACGGTCACTCGCTTCGCGGGACTTTGATCGGCCAGAAACTGCGTCGCTTCTTCCGATGTCGGCAGGCGACCTGTCAGATCCAAAGTCACTCGGCGCAGGAATTCGTCGTCCGCACAAATCTCAGAGGGCAGGATCTGCAGTTGCTTCAGCTTCTCGAAGATCGCGTTGTCGACGAAGTTCTGTTCGGCCGGATTGTTCCAGGCAAAGCCGGGGACGTCTTCCAGAAAGGTCAGATAGGTCGTCGACATCTTATCCAAATAGCGACCCAGGATGGCCGCTTCGCCGCGACCGTTCTTCGTGACCAATCCCTGCGCGTTGACGCCGCCGACTGATTCATTGGACGAAGTAAAGTCAGTGAGCGCTGTCACATCACGAATGGAGCCGTCGCTGAAATGGCCCAAGACCATAATCTGCTGGCGAGCGGCCGGTTGGCGAAGGACCCGCTTGGATGGAACAGTTTCGATTTTCACCAGATCCGGTTCGGTCTGAGAATCTAACTGCATCCCCTCAGCGATCCATTGTTCGAGAACGACGTGAGCGGGATCGCCCTTCTTTAATCGCTTGCCGCCGCCGTGAGCGACTTCCATCAGTGGCTTCCGGAGCAGCAGGCTGGCCGATGGTTCGAGAATGTTCGTCCGTCGTCCGAAGAATTCACTGCGGACCGTCATGATGTCCAAGGCAGAATCGTAAGCTCGCAACGAAAGCCGGAAGCCACCCTTCCCTGATGGCGAACCGTGGCAGGCCCCCATGTTGCAACCAGCCTTCGTCAAAGCCATTTGCGTTTCAGTTTTGAAGCTGACCGGTGCGGCAAGCTCCATATTCTTGACGACAACGGGCACCGTCGCTGTCTGACCACCGACCGTCACGGTCACCGTGGCATCCCCGTTACCGACGGGATGCACGATGGAACCGTCAATGATGGCGACGGCGGGATTCGATGTCGCAAAGGTGGCGGCAATGGTGAGATCGCGAAGATCGTCGCCGTATTTTCCTGTCACAAGAATCTGCTGCCGCGAGCGTTTTCCGAGCAGATCGAACTTGGCTGGCTCCAGAACAATACTGGTAGGCTGCCCCACGTCGATTGTCGGGGCGTCGGCCGCCTGGATCGCAACTGAACAGTTGGCAATTGCGATTACTAGCAGGCATCGCCAAAGCATCGTCGTTCGCATCTTTCGAATCTCCGCCTTGAAGGAACGGCTTATTGTCGAAAATCTAGTGCGTTTCGCACCTTACGTATCGCGTCGCGGCATGGGTAGACTAGGTGGTCTTCTGTCCGCGGGACACCACACTCACGTGCGATGTGCTCTAATTTACTAGAATCGACTCAAAACATCAAAAAACAAGCATAAGATAAAACTTCCACTCACTCGACTGTCAAAGTCGCCGCAGCCGAAGTCGCTTCCACTTTTGCATTTCCAGCCATTGCATCCGCTTTGGCCGTCAGATTAGTCACATTCGCAGCAGCCGCTTCTGCGGTCGCGACAAGCTTGATATCGACACTCGACTGATCCGCCGGGATCATGGCGGCCGCCGCCGTCACACCCGCCGGCAGATTTTGGAGCGTCACGTTTACTGGCCCCGTAAATGCCGGGTTACGTTCCACAATCGCCTTGATGACCAACTCACCGCTCTTAGCGATCTTTCCGCCAGCCGGATCCAGTTTGATCGTCATCGGTGGTGCCAATTTCAGACGCAGAGCCAAACCTTGCGTCGCAGTCTTATCGCCCTGCTTCAACGTTCCGGTCAAACCGGCGGTGAAATCACCGAGAGGTGCCTGATTGTTCGCCGAGATCACGATCTCGGCCTCTGTCTGCCCCTTGTCAATATTCTTGACTGCCACGGTCACACCTGCTGGCAGTCCGTTTTGAGGCGGGGCGATCGCGACGACAACCGCTTCTTCGAAACCGGCCGCACGAGTTCCAATGAGCTTGACCTTGGCCGACAGATCTTTGCCGAACACAACTTCATTCGGCTCAACTCGCCAAGTAAATCCAGGCGCAGGTGCTGCGGATGTCGCCACGTAGGCGCTCAGTGGTGCGGGTGTCCAGCGCATGTTGTTGTTGCGGGCCTTTAGCACGCCGCCGATCTCGGCCGGGATGACAACATCTGCTTCTCCGATACGAGCGGTCCCCACGATGCTGATGCCGAACAGATCCCCTGCCGCGAATTCTGGGGGGGCCTGCAAGGTGATGACGGCATCGTTGCGACCTGCCCCAATGACCGACTTACTGGCTGTCACACCGGGTGGCAGATTTGTCGCACTCAATTCGATGGGGCCGGCATACCCTTTTCGCGTCGCCGTGACCGTCGCCAGCACATTGCCACCAACAGGGATATTGAACGTGTCGAGCGACGTCGCCAGAGCAAATTGGGCTGGTGCCGCTGTCACTTCAATTCGATAGGCGTGTTCGCTGCCGCCGCGATGATTGAGATCTTCCACAACCAGCACAAAGTCGCCATCGGCAGGAGCCTTAAACGCGACCGTTCCTTCGCTCGTGCCCGTATCTTCAGCGGCAGCGACCTGACCACCATCCTTATTCAAGATGCGGAAGTTCAAATCCGAAGGCGATCCCTGCTGACGAGTAACCCCGACAAAAGTCGCGGCCTGATCTTTCTTCGCGGTGAAGATAAATCGATCCACATCGCCAGGTTGATCGAGTCGCCCGTTAATGTCGTGACCCAACTCAACGCGATTAGCTTGCTCGGTAGTATTGTTCGGTTCTTGCTCCAGGAACTGGGGCGACGTGGCAATTTCGACGGTACTGAATCCGCTGAACCCACCAGGACGCTTGATACTGACGTGTCGCCATTCGCCAGGCTGGTCGGCGGGAATCGTGACCGGAACAGGCTGCAGGCCGTCGACGTTAAAGCCCGCCAGAGTCACATTGGCAGTCGTCCCACGCTGGATCGCCAATGGATAAGCGACCGTGGCGATTGGAAAATCACCGATTCGCAGGCGATAGGCCCCGGCTCCGTATTTGATGTCGCGCAATTCGAGGATGTATTCGCCGGCGTCCTTGAAAGTGTAGACCAATGAGGCATCACCACTGAGGCCAGGAGTGTCATCGTTGAAGGCCAGCTCGCGACCTTTCGTGTCCATCAAACGGATCATCGGATCCAGAGAAGAACCGATCCGGCGAGCCAGCACTTCCATCGCGATCCGCTGACCGGGCTGAGCCGGAAACTTGAAGAACTGCCAACTGAGGTTTGGGACGGCTCCATCGACAGCCGTCGGGACAGAAATGAGTTGAGCTGCGGCAAATGTCGTGTTACTTCCCGCACTGGGAATCGATGGCAGATCGTCTACGATCAAGAATCGAAGCGGAGAGACTCCTTTGTCGGTGACGACGCGGATCGCGTGGACGCCGCAAGCCACATCCCCTGGAACGTTCAGTTTGTACGTGACCTGACCAGGATTTTCGCCGTTCTTGTCGATCCCTTCGGCTAAGGCCGACTCACAGGGGAAAGATGTCCACAGCTTTTTGATCGGGGCGAGATTGCCGCCGTTTAACTGCAGTATCGTCGAGGCACCCGGAGTCACCGCTCCGGGAACGGTTGAATTCACTGATGGCTCTTGAGCGGCGACCAGGGAAGACAACACAAGGCTCGACAACATCCCGTAGGAAAGGGCCCAAAAGTGGTGGGACGATCGACACATCATTCGGTGTGGCTCCCCAGGGGATTGAAATCGAGGTGGGCAGGTGGAGGCAGGGCACTCATCGGTCGAGGCTGATGTCAGCATGATAGGGAACGGCGCGGCCGCCCGTCAATTTGAACAAGCGGAATGTTGGCCGCCAGAGCAAAATTCGTCTGGGTGCAAAATTGGTGTTTCGGCGTGTGAGGCAGAGATAGGACTTATGGGACGGATGCGACCTATGCGAACATTCTGAGGAAGCGACGACGATATTCCAGTGGATCTTTGGGGAAGATGCTGGCGAACACTTCTTCGCCCCCGGCCCCTTTTTGGAAACGTCGCTTTTCGAAAACTGGCATGTGCAGACCGGTCACGGCCAGTACGCCGCGTCGCACGACTTCGCCCTTCAAGGCGTATAACCGATCTTCGTTCCAGTCGGTCAATTCGATGAACGGAATCCCTTCGGCCACTTCGATCACGTTGGGCAGTGCAAACGGACTAAAGCCCTGAAAACCTTCTGCAGTCACCGGTGCCGATGACCGAACATGTCCCCGGCTTTGACCACCGGAATAGGTCAGCGAATGCTTGATCGCGTGGACGCCCCAGCCTTCCTGATACAGCATCTGGTTGTTGAGGACGCTGCGAATGGTCAGCTCGTGATTCTCATGGATTGGGTAGTCTTTCAAGTTCTCGTCGCCACCGTCTCCATCGACCAGCAGCTTCCAATCGGGATACCGTGCGCGAATGCCACGACACAGCGTCAGAGCCATGGCGCAGGATTGCACGTCGAGCGGCTTGTAATCTTCGAGTACCCGGATCGCATCGTCGACCGAGATCGCCGAGGCGGGGACCTCGATTCGTTCCAGCAGGTAGCCGAGATCCAGTTCGTCTAAAAACTGCTGTGCCTGTCGAGCGTCGTCCCCTGCCCCGTTCACGTCCAGAGAGAATGCTTTCAGTCGCTGCGGAGCCTGCCCTCGCTGCAGCAGTTGGTGATACAACGTCAGCAGGACGGCACCGCTATCGACGCCTCCGGAAAACAGCACTCCGATTGGCTCAGTCGGTCCAACGCGGTCCAGCCACTTGTTCAATTCGGCCGCCAAAGCACCAATGTAGCGCCGACCGATCTCATCAAGGTCGGTCGAGAGCACGTTGCGTTTCGGATCGAAGAACCGTTTGTAAGTGGGACTGGGGTCAGGGCAGCCGACGAGCGCCAGTTCCGTCAGGTGATGCGCTGGAACCATGCGGGTGTAGCTAGGATGGAATTGCCCATCGAGGCCCTCTTGTCGCAACCAGTCGCGGATGGCATCGATCCGTTCGGCAATCACCAGCACAGGCCCGGCATGCTGCTTGGCAATGAAATAACGCAGCGGCCGCCCGATCGATCGAGCCATTCGCACAATCTTGCCCGTCTTATGAATCAGAGCGAACTGCCCATCGATCTGCCGCACTTGCTCAGGCTCACCCGACGCGACCCGCGCTAACGCCTCTTCCGCCTTCATGTTCAAAAAGACATTGCCATTGGGATCAACAAGATTGATCAGACGTTCAATGAGCTGAACCGATTGCATAACGGATTTCCTGGATGTGCAGACGACGGGCGCGATCTCTATAGCCGTAGAATGACCAAAGTGTACGTGAACCTCAAGATTCGCGGGCCAATCCTGTCCTGACTCAGACATTGCGGACCTTCAACTCCCTGGCGGATCAGATCCATGCCCAAACAACCAACGCTGTCGCTTGTCTTGATCCGTGTTTCGGACATCACGCGTTCTGTCGAGGCTTACTCGGTCCTCGGCATCACATTTCAACAGGAACAGCACGGGAACGGCCCCGTCCATTACTCGGGCTCTGTCGGAGAAACAATTTTCGAGCTCTATCCTGCGACAGAGAAGTCGCCTGTCACATCGTGTCGTCTTGGGTTCGCCGTCGCCTGCATCGACGACCTAATTGCGACATGGCGTGAATCTGGCAGAGAGATCGTTTCCGAGCCAACTGAGTCACCGTGGGGCCTTCGTGCCGTCATTGCGGACCCTGATGGCCACAAGATCGAGCTGACACAGCACAGATCTGGATAAGCCTTGGCAAGAAGAGACTGGACAAGATCCGAACCCCAGTTCATGATCGCAAGCTCGGAATGGAACGACTCGGAGCGGAAGGTCGGTCAAGAGGATGGACGCGAGTCACAGTGAATCAGCAATCTCGCCACCGCGAACTCGCAGAACGTGGCTGTGGATTGTCGGGGTGACCAGCCAACTCGCGCTGATTTGTGTACTGGGACTTGCTGTTCCCCCTTACTGGCGGGAACAACGGATCACCCGTTCTCTGGAAACCTACGGTGGCAAAGTCGAATTTGCCGACCGTGGGCCGAGCTGGATTCCAAGAATGGTGCGCAGCACCCTGCCTTTGGGCTATCGCATTCAAGCGGTTCGGCTTTCAGGGAGGGAAATCAATCCGGATGTGATTTCGCTACTGCGGTCGCTGCCGAACCTGGAGCGGTTGTACCTGGATCATACTCGTGTCACTGACGCCGAACTGAGTCAACTCAGCGGACTCAGTCATCTCGAGTGGTTGGCACTCAATGATACGCCAATCACTGATGCAGGGCTGACGCACCTCGCACTACTGACACAACTCCAGCTGCTGACACTCGACAATACTTCAATCCCGGATGCCGGGCTCGAGCACATTCGCAGCCTGAAAAATATGGAGCGGCTGGGGTTGGCTCAGACGAGAGTGTCGAATTATGGAATGCACAGTCTGCAACAACTG